>JAHEDO010000078.1 GCA_024641185.1 Burkholderiaceae bacterium
ACCGCGCACGCGCTGCTGCATGGCGAGCAAGGTGGTGCGGGGGCGATGGACGCCTGGGCGGACGCGAACAAGGAGGGGTTGACGCGCTACGCGGCGACGTTGGCCGAACTGCGGATCGTGGAACGGCCTGACCTCGCGATGCTTTCGGTGGCGCTGCGCGAGATCGGCTCGCTGATGCGAACGCGTTAACGTCCCGGGGGAGTCACCCCCGGACATCGATGACCCATCCCAGGCTCCAACTCGAAGGCATCACCAAGCGTTACCCGGGGGTGCTCGCCAACGACTCGGTATCGCTGACGGTGATGCCCGGCGAGATCCACGCGGTGCTCGGCGAGAACGGCGCCGGCAAGTCGACGCTGATGAAGGTCATCTATGGTGCGGTGCGCCCGGATGCCGGAGTGGTGCGCTGGAACGGCGCACCGGTGCAGGTGCGCAGTCCGCACGAGGCGCGGGCGCACGGCATATCGATGGTCTTCCAGCACTTCTCGCTGTTCGACACACTCACCGTGGCGGAGAACGTGCTGCTCGGGCTGGATCGCACGGTGAACCTGCGGGCGGTGATCGACGGGATCCGGGACAAGGCAGGCGAGTACGGGCTGGAGATCGATCCGCTGCGTCCGGTGCACACGCTCTCAGTGGGGGAACGCCAGCGCGTGGAGATCGTCCGTGCGCTGCTCACCGATCCGCGCCTGCTGATCCTCGACGAACCCACATCGGTGCTGACTCCGCATGCGGTGGAGCGGCTGTTCGTCACGCTGCGCCGCCTCGCGGACACCGGCTGCAGCATCCTGTACATCAGCCACAAGCTCGACGAGATTCGCGCGCTGTGTCACCGGTGCACGGTGCTGCGCGCCGGGAGGGTCAGCGGGGTGGTCGATCCGACGCGCGAGACCACCGCCAGCCTGTCTCGATTGATGATCGGGGCTGAGCCGCCGCGCCTGGAACACCGTGCCAGCACCGGTGGCGAGATCGCGCTGCGGGTGCACGATCTCACGTTGGAGCCGCGCGAGCCGTTCGGCATCGCGCTGGAGAACGTCGCGCTCGAAGTGCGTGCGGGCGAAGTGGCGGGCATCGCGGGCGTCTCGGGAAACGGCCAGCGGGAACTGCTGGCGGCGATCTCCGGGGAGGACCAGCGCGCGCAGGCGCGGGCGATCGAGCTGCTCGGTCAGCCCGTCGGCGCGGCGTCGCCTCGTGTGCGACGCGGGATCGGGCTCCATTTCGTTCCCGAGGAACGCTTGGGACGCGGCGCGGTGCCGTCGATGTCGCTGGCCGACAACCTGCTGCTGACGCGTGATGACCGCGAACTGCTCGGTGCGTTCGGTTGGATCCGTCGGCGCGGACGGGATGCGATCGCGGCGCGCATCATCGGACGCTTCGGGGTGAAGGCGGGCGGGCCGCAGTCGCCGGTGCGCAGCCTGTCGGGGGGCAACCTGCAGAAGTACATCGTCGGCCGCGAAATCGACGCGAGACCGCGCGTGCTGGTGCTCTCGCAGCCGACCTGGGGCGTCGACGTCGGCGCGGCGGCGCAGATTCGCGCCGAGATCCTGGCGCTGCGCGACGCGGGTTGCGCAGTGCTGGTGGTGTCGGAGGATTTCGATGAACTCTTCGAGCTCACCGATCGGCTTTACGTCATTGCGAGAGGCCGGCTGTCGCCGCCGCTGGCCACCGCGCGCGCGAGCCCGCAGCAGGTCGGCGAGTGGATGAGCGGCCTATGGGCGGGAGCGGTGAGTGCTTAGGCTGGAAGCGCGGCAGACGGCTTCGCGGCTGATGTCGACGCTCTCGCCGGTGATCGCGGTCGCGATCACCGTGCTGGTCGCGGCGGCGCTGTTCGTCGCCCTGGGCAGGGATCCGGTGCGTGGACTCGCGGTGTTCCTCGTCGAGCCGCTGGCCAACCGTTACGCGCTGACCGAACTGGCGCTCAAGGCCACGCCGCTGGTCCTGTGCGCGATCGGTCTGTCGCTGTGCTTTCGCGCCAACGTCTGGAACATCGGTGCCGAGGGGCAGTTCCTGCTCGGAGCGATCGCGGGGGGAGGGGTCGCGCTCTGGGCGACGGTCAACGTCGGCGTCCTGCCGCGACCGGCGCTGGTGCCGCTGGTGCTCGTCGCCGGCATGCTCGGTGGCGCGGGCTGGGCCGCGATCACCGCGCTGTTGCGCGATCGGTTCAATGCCAACGAGATCCTGGTGAGCCTGATGCTGGTGTACGTCGCGCAATTGCTGCTCAGCTACCTCGTCTTCGGACCGTGGAAGGACCCGCAGGGCTACAACTTTCCCCAGACCAGGAGCTTCGACGCGGCAACGATGCTGCCTTTGCTGGTGCCGCAGTCGCGGCTGCACGTCGGGGCGCTCATCGCGTTGGCGCTTGTGGCCGCGACCTGGGTGCTGATGTTCCGGACGTTTGCCGGCTTTCAGCTCCAGGTCGGCGGGATCGCCCCGCTCGCGGCACGCTACGCCGGCTTTCCGGCCCGCCGGGCGCTGTGGAGCGCGATGCTGCTGTCGGGCGGTTTCGCCGGTCTGGCCGGAGCGATGGAGGCGGCGGGTCCGCTCGGGCAATTGACGCCGAACGTCTCCACCGGCTACGGCTTCACCGCGATCATCGTCGCCTTCGTCGGGCGACTGCACCCGGTCGGCTGCGTACTGTCCGGGCTGCTGCTGTCGATGTTCGTGATCGGCGGCGAGCTTTCACAGTCGCGGCTCGGCCTGCCGTCCGCGCTGACCGGCGTGTTCGAGGGCCTGCTGCTGTTCTCGCTGCTGGCCTGCGACACGCTGGTGCACTATCGCATGCGGTTCAGAAGGGGCTGAGCCGATGGACCAGACCGCTCTGCTGATTGCCGCCACACTGTCCGCCGGCACGCCGCTGGCGATCGCCGCGCTGGGGCTGCTGATCAACGAGAAGGCCGGCGTGGTCAACCTGGGCGCCGAAGGCATGATGCTGATCGCCGCGGTCGCGGGCTTTGCCACCGCGTACCACACGGGCAGTGATCTGCTCGCGTTCGGGGCCGGCGCCCTGGCGGGAGCCGCAGCGGCCGCGGTGTTCGGAGGACTGGTGATCTGGCTCAACGCGAACCAGTACGCCAGCGGTCTGGCGCTGAGCCTGTTCGGCGCCGGGCTGTCGGCATTCGTCGGCATCGGCTACGTCGGCAAGAAACTCGCGGAGCGTTCGGCGTTCTCGGTGCCGGGTCTGGCCGACATTCCGTTCGCGGGTCCGGCGCTGTTCAGGCATCACCCGATGGTCTATGGTGCGGTCGCGCTGACTGTCGCGACGATCTGGTTTCTGTATCGCACCCGCGCGGGACTGGTGCTGCGCGCCGTGGGGGAGTCGCCGGAGTCGGCGCACGCGCTCGGCTACCCGGTGCGGCCGATCCGCCTGGCGGCTGTGATGTTCGGCGGCGCGCTGTGCGGCGTTTGCGGCGCCTATCTGTCGGTCGTCCACGCGCCGCTTTGGGTCGAAGGGATGGTCGCGGGGCGAGGATGGATCGCCCTCGCGTTGACCACCTTCGCGACCTGGCGCCCGGCCCGCGTGCTGCTGGGCGCCTATCTGTTCGGCGGCGTCACGATGCTGCAGTTGCACCTCCAGGGCCAGGGCGTGCAGATCGAGAGCCAGTTCATGTCGATGCTGCCGTATCTCGCGACCATCGCCGTGCTGGTGCTGATCTCTCGAAACCCGGTCTGGATCCGTGTCAATATGCCGGCTTCGCTCGGCAAGTCTTTCGATCCGGGCGGCTGACCGGCCACGCGCAGCATCGCTCCCGGGTTGCGCGCGCAGAGTCCCCACGGGAGCCATGTGGAGGGAAACCATGCCGAAAAACCTCGTACGGCGCGCAAGCATGCGCGCCGGCCTTTTCGCGGTCGCAACGGGCGCGGCCTGCATCGCGCTGGCGACGCTGCCGGGCGCGAGCGCGTACGCGCAAAGTGCGTCAACGCCGTTGAAGGTGGCCTTCGTCTATGTCGGCCCGATCGGCGAAGCCGGCTGGACCACGCAGCACGACCGCGGTCGCCGCGAACTGGAGAGTGCGCTCGCGGGCAAGGTCGTCACCAGCTATGTCGAAAAGGTCGCCGAGGGCGCGGATGCGGAGCGCGTGATTCGAGACCTGGCGGCGCAGGGCAACCAGCTGATCTTCACCACCAGCTTCGGCTACATGGATCCGACGAATCGCGTCGCACGCCAGTTTCCCAAGGTGGTGTTCGAACACGCTACCGGCTACAAGACCGCGCCCAACGTCGGGATCTACAACGCGCGTTTCTACGAGGGCCGCTACCTGGCCGGAATGGTCGCCGGGCGCATGACGAAGACCAACGTCGCCGGCTATGTCGCCGCGTTCCCGATTCCCGAGGTGCTCCAGGGCATCAACGCGTTCACGATGGGGATGCGTGCGGTCAACCCCAAGGCCGAACTCAAGGTGGTGTGGGTCAACTCCTGGTACGACCCGGGGCGTGAACGCGATGCCGCGAACGCGCTGATGAACCAGGGGGCGGACGTTCTGACCCATCACACGGACTCGACCGCGACGGTTTCCGCCGCCGAAGAAAAGGGTCGCTACTCGATCGGTTACCACTCGGACATGAGCAAGTTCGGCCCGAAGGGGGAACTCACCGCGGTCTCGCATCACTGGGGCGAGTTCTACACGCGCACCGCCCGCAGTGTGATCGACGGAACCTGGAAGTCGTCGAGTGTCTGGGGCGGCATGCGCGAAGGCTTCGTCAGGCTCGAACCGTTCAACGCAGTGGTCGGCGCCGACGTGCGCAAGCAGGTCGAGGCGCGCCAGGCGGAGATCGTCGCGGGCCGATTCCACCCGTTCTCAGGACGCATCGTCGACAACACCGGAAAGGTGCGCCAGGAAAGCGGAACTCTGACCGACGAGGCCCTGAATCGCATGGACTACTACGTGCAGGGCGTGCAGGGCCAGCTTCCGAGCCGTTGAGCGCGACCCGGTGAAGGGCTTTCGTGCGTCGCTGCTGCGCTTCGGCTCCGACGGGCAGCCTGGGCTGATCGACGACGCGCTGCTCGTCGTCGACGCGGGGCTGATCGTCGACGTCGGCGAGTACCGCTCGGTAGCTGCGCGCTTTCCCGAGGTCGAAACGTTCGACTGGCGCGGGCAGGTGCTCGCGCCCGGGTTCGTCGACATGCACGTCCATTTCCCGCAACTCGACGTGATCGCGTCGCCGGCCGCCGGACTGCTGCCCTGGCTTGAGGAATACGCCTTTGCGCAGGAAGCGCGTTTCGCCGACCCGGCTCATGCCGGCGTCGTGGCGGAATTCTTTCTCGACGAGCTCGCGCGCAACGGCGTCACCACGGCGATGGTCTGGTGCAGTTCGCACGAGCAGTCGGCCGAGGCATTCTTCCAGGCCGCGGCCCGACGCGACCTTCGGATGGTGGCGGGCAAGGTGCTGATGGACTGCAACTGCCCCGAATCGGTCCGTGACGACACCGAACGCGGCTTGGCGCAGTCCGAGGCGCTGATCATGCGCTGGCACGGACGTGGGCGGCTGGGCTACGCGATCACGCCGCGCTTCGCGCCGAACTGCTCCGAGCGCCAGATGCGCGGGGCGGGTGAACTCGCGCGTGCGCACGAAGGGGTCTGGGTACAGACGCATCTCGCCGAAGACCGCGACGAGATCGCCTGGGTGGCCCGCCTGTTTCCCCAGGCCTCCAGTTACCTGGACGTCTACGACCGGCTCGGCCTGCTGCGCCCGCGCAGCGTCTACGCGCATTGCATCCATATCGACGACGCCGACCGCCTGCGCCTGACCCGCAGCGGCGCCGGCGTCGCGGTATGTCCGACCTCGAACCTCTTCCTGGGCAGCGGGCAGTTCGACTTCGACGCGGCGGCGCGCACGGGGATGCGCTGGGGGCTCGCGAGCGACGTCGGCGGCGGCACGTCGTTCTCGCCGTTCAGAACGATGCTCGCGGCCTACGAGGTCGCGCGGCTGTCGGGTGTCACGCTGGCGCCGTCGACGCTGTGGCGACGGCACACCAGCGACGCGGCGCACGCGATGGGACTGGGTGAGCGCATCGGCGAACTCGCGCCGGGCATGGAAGCGGACTTCGTGGCGCTCGATCCGAACGCCACCGAACTGCTCGCCCGTCGCACCGGCATCGCGTCGACGACAGAGGAGTGGCTGTTCGCGCTGATCGTACTGGGCGACGACCGGGCGATCGCGCGCACCGTGATCGCCGGCGAGCTGCGCTGATTCAGCCGCGCTGATTCAGCCGCGCGAGTCGAGCCAGGCGGCCAGGCCGTCGGCATTCAGACCGATGTCATGGTCCAGGATCTCGCCAAGCCGGGTCTCGGACAGCGATACGCCGTGCCGGCGGCACTCGTCGTGCAGCAGGGTGCGCACACCGTCGACCAGCCGAGCTCTGCGTTCCTGGCCGGTGTGATCCCGGCAGGTCAGCGCGATCGCCGCGTGCGCATCGATCAGGCGGTGCAGGTCCGCGCCGAGCCGCTGCACGTCGCGAACGCGCCCGAAGTGGGTCAGGTACACAGCCTCCGGCTCGAGTGCGAGCAGCCGGTCCACCGAGTGGTGCAGGGCGGGCGGATCGAACTGGACCGGCGTGCTCGACGGAAAGATCATCGGCAGGCCACCGACGTCCAGTTCGCGGTACGAGATTCCGAAGGTGTCGCCGGTGAACAGATGGCCGCTGCGCGCGTCGCGGATGCAGACGTGGTGGCGTGCGTGGCCCGGCGTGTCGAGGAAATGGAGTTCGCGACCGTTCAGGCTGATCACGTGGCCCTCCGGCGTCTCGATCAGCCGGTGCGGCGGCACCGCCACGAGTTCGCCGTACAAGCGCCGCGCCGTCTGCTCCCCGTACACCTCGACCGTCGCGGCGAACAGCCTCGACGGATCGATCATATGTCGGGCCCCTCGAGGGTGCACCGTCACGCGGGCGTTCGGCAACTGCGTCAGCAGCAGCCCGGCGGCGCCGGCGTGGTCCAGGTGCACGTGGGTCAGGATCACGTAGTCGACCTGCTCGGGCGCGACGCCGCGCTCCCGCAGCGCCGCGAGCACCCGCGGGACCGATGCGCCGTGCCCGGTGTCCACGATCGCCGCGCGGCCCGCCTCGACGATCAGGTGCACCGCGACGAGCAAGGGTCGCTGGTAGTCCGCGTCGACCGCGCTGATTCCGTGGTCGTAGTCGACCACGGCCGGCGTTGCCGCGGGCGTCGACACGCGAGGATCCGCGGTCAGTCGAAGAACGCCTCGAAGCCGCCCAGCGGCTCGAAGCGCCCGTCGCGGTATGCGAGTCGCGTGGGGCCGGGCAACGCGCGCGAGCGCGTCGGATGCCGGTCGTCACCCGGGTACGCGATCACGCGGATGCCGTCTTCCTCGAACGGCTCCGGCTGGATCACGGGTGGCTGCCGGCGAGAAGCCTCGGCGAAGACGTCGGCCACGCTGGCATGGCGCGCCAGGTGCGCCAGACTCTGGATCTGCGGCGGCGCGAACACAATCTCGCGATCCCAGTAGCGCTGGAGCGCGTCGCGCGGCGCGATCCATAGGCTTTCCGTCGCCTCGCGCTCGTCGTGGCGCGCGACGAGACCGGCAGGCACTTCGGCGACGAAGAAGCGCGTGTCGAAGCGCTTGTTCGTCATCGAGGGAACGCGGGGGGTGATCCAGCGCGACCAGGGCAGCATCGCGCTCGCCGCGAGCCTCAGTTGCGATTCCGCCAGTGCTTCCCCGAAAGAAAACCCTTCACGCACGCGCGCATGCAGCGCGTCGATCGCCGCAGGCGCGATGCCCGGGGCCAACAGGATGCCGGCTTCCTCGAAGGTTTCGCGCAGGGCGGCGACGAACAGCCCACCCGCAGCGTCGACGTCCAGGTCCGGTTCTCCCAGCGCGGTGTGCAGGCGGCCGAGTTCCACGTCCAGGTGCGCGAGCAGTTCTGGTTCGCTGTCCTCCCTGTCGAGTTTTCCACCCGGAAACACGTAGGCGCCGCCGAGCACGTCGGATTCGCTGTGCCGCCTGAGCAGCAGCACTTCGAGTCCGTCGGTCGCGTCGCGCAGCAGCACGACGGTGGCGGCCGGACGCGGTGGCGTGGACACTTCCTGATAGTTCGGTTGCATGGGAATTCCGGGTGTCGTCGATGACCGCGCCAATGGTATCGCGTCGCGGGTCCGACGCGTTGCGCGCAGCGTGGCGCCGGTTGCGACGGGCTCGCGGATACCCTAGCATCTTTGCCCAGAACGCCTCGCCGAAGGCGCACACGGGGATGCGCGACGCGCGGCCGGCGTCCCGTTCAACCACCGGTTTCCCGCACGAAGGGCCTCCGAGGCCTGCGGCAGACACCATCGGACGTGCCAGGGAGCATTGCTGGATGCAGATTCGACACACGTTGCTGGTCGCGCAGCCCGCGGAGCGGGTCTATGACGTCGTCGCCGACGTAGAGCGCTATCCGGGCTTCGTGCCCTGGTGCGAGCAGGCGCGCGTGGTCGAGCGCACGGACGAGCGTTATGTGACCGAGATGCGGATCGCGATTCGCAGGGTCGGGTTCGCACTGACAACCCATACGTTCACGCGCCGTCCGGAATCGATCGCGGTGAGGCTGCAGGAGGGGCCGTTCCGCTCACTGGAACTCGACTGGAACTTCACTGCGCTGACCGCCGACGCGTGCCGGGTCGCTTTCTCGCTGAGCTACGAGCTTTCACCGGTGCTCGAGGGACCGCTCAGCACCGCGGTCGCCGAGCGCGCGAGCCGGCGGATCATCGACGCCTTCATCTCGAGGGCGGATCACGACTGAGGCCGTTCTCCCTTGCCGAGACCGCGCGCGCAGGTAGCGCGTGCCGTAACGGGCGCCCAATTGCACGAGGGTGCGTCCGGCGAGAATCCGTCGATGCCAGTGCACCTGCCGGGCGGGCAGTCGCGTTAGCATTCGCCATGGATCTGCTCAAGCCCCTGATCGCACTTCTCGCGCTGGTCAATCCGATCGGCGTGGTCCCGTTCTACATCCACTTCACACGGACCTTGAGCGCCGCCGAGCGTGCGCACACGATCCGCGTGAGTGCGCTCACCGTCTTCGCCGTCATCGCGACCAGCGCACTGGCGGGGCTGAGGATCATCGAGTTCTTCGGAATCTCGATCGCCTCCTTCCAGGTAGGCGGGGGAATGCTCCTGCTGATGAGTTCGCTTCAGATGCTCAACGCGCAGCCCGCCGAGAGCAAGGCGAGCGCCGCCAGCGACGGCGCGGAGAAGATCGACGCGGGCGCCAGCATCGCCGTCGTGCCACTGGCCATCCCGCTGCTGACCGGTCCGGGTGTGATCTCGACGGTGGTGATCTACGCCGAGCGCGCCAGTCGCTGGTGGGAACTGGCGGTGATGGTCGGCTACGGCGCGGTGATCGCCGGCGCGACCTACCTCGCGTTCTCGGCAGCGGGCCGAATCGCGAAGATCCTCGGGCGTACTGGCATCAACGTGATGACCCGCCTGATGGGGCTGATCCTCTCCGCGCTGGCGGTGGAGATCATGGCTCTAGGGCTGATGAAACTCTTTCCCGTCCTGGCCGGCAGGATCGGCGGGTGAGCGCCGTGTCCCGCCGGGGTGCTCAGGGCGCGGGGGGCAGCGTGAAGTCGACGTTGGACGCCGGAATCGTGACGTCGAGCGCGGTGCTGCTCAGATAGCCCGGCGCGGATGCCTCGATGGCGTACTCGCCCGGGGTGCCAAACGGGTTGAACGTGAATGTCGGCAGCGTCGGCAGCGTCGGCCAGGGGTTGGGCGACGACGCGACCTCGATCGCAGTGATCGGCAGAAGCATCGAATAGACGCCCGTGTCGCCGTCGGCAACGGTCGAAGCCACCTCGACCTCGGCGGTGGGACTGATTGCCTGCATTGCGCGAACGCTCGCCGGCACAGGGTCCGCCGTAGGGGTGTTGGTGTTGGTGACTTTCCCGGTCACCCCGGATGTGTCGGCCGCGAGAAGCGTGATCGGTGCGCCCGATGCGCTGACCACCGTGTCGCCGTCAATCATCGCCGGAACGCCGGTGATGACCCGTGTGGTCCGCCCCGCGGCGGTGAATACGATGTCGTAGGTGTCTGCTGCGATCGGCCAGAGCCGGAACTGGGCGCCCGAGGCGACGATCGTTTCCTTGACGACTACGCCGTCCTTCTGTGCGCTGACTTTGACGTTTGGCGCCGGCGATCCATCGGCGACCGCGTAACCACTGATCGACCCGGCCGTGACAATCGGTACGACCGCGATGACCGGCTTCAGGTTGAACTTCCCGCTGTTGCCGCGACGCACGATCGAGCGGCAGGCGTCGAAGTCCAGCACGATTTCGACTTTCTGGCCGGCCGGGACGATGAAGCTGGTCTTGAGCTTCAGGCCCGACTGCTGGGCGCTGGGCGTGTCGAGTTCGGTCTCGACACCCCCGGTCGGAACGACGGTATTGGCGAACGGCGTCGTCGCGTTGTCGACCAGAACCAGTCGAATCTGCTGGTAGCTGCCGGAGGGAAGCTCGGCCTGCCCGAGCTCGTAAAGGACGCCGTTGGCCAGGTCGAGCAGGTTGATCCTCTTGGCCGGATTCAGGCTGATCTCGGACCAACCGCCCTCGCTGTCTGCCGCGCTGGCGGACTGGTGCACGCGCACCTTCGATACCGTGACATTGACGGCGTCGTATCCGCAGGCGGGGGCGTCGGTGAGCGACACGCTCAACGTTCCGGGGCCTGACCCGCTGCCGCCACTGCCGCCGCTATCGCCGGAACCGCCGCCGCCGCCGCAGGCGCTCAGCAGTACGGCTGCGACACCCAGCCCCGCCCAGGCGAGGACACGTTTGATCAGTGCATTCATGTTGTCTCCGGCGAACGTCTTGATACCGAGGATCATACCGTCATGACTCCATGGCCGACGAGCACTCGGGCGTCGCGACGCTCGGTCGCCTGACGTGCGGCGCCTTTCGGTCCGCGAAAGGCGGGGCTCTGGCCGCTGAAATCTCCCAGCGCATTCCGATCCCTCGCAGTAACCTGTCGCGCGGGTGCGTCTAGGGGCGCACGTTTTCGAGGGGGCGGTCACGTGCCCTGCAGCATCGACTTGACGAACACGTCGTGCAGTACATCCTCGGCGACGTCACGGACGCCCAGACGGTGCTGCAGGAAGCCGAGGATCTCCCCTTCATGCGCCTCCCACGCTCGGCGGAGGCAATCGACGGTACCGGAGGGCGCGTTCACTCTTGCTTTTCCGTGTACCGTCATTATGCTGTCACATCTTTCTATAATCATCGAACAATGGAAGAACACGACGTCATCAAGACAATGGCCGCATTGGCTCAGACGCACAGGCTCAAGGTGTTCCGGGCACTCGTGGTTGCAGGACAGGCAGGGATGACTCCGGGGACGATCGCCGATGGCATGCAGGTGCCGGCGGCCACGCTGTCCTTCCATTTGAAGGAGCTGGTGCACGCCGGGCTCGTCACCCAGGAGCGGCAGGGGCGCAATTTAATCTATCGCGCCGACTACGAAAGGATGGCGGGTGTTTTGGCCTACTTGACGGAGAACTGCTGCCAAGGCGAAGCGTGCGCCCCCGTGGCGATGGCCTCGTGTGAGTGCTGACCGGGAAGCACTGCCTCCCACGGATTGTCTTTCGATGAAGAAAACATTTCCATGAATCAGGGCCCCTCAACGTGCTCTTCCTGTGCACCGGCAATTCCGCACGCTCGATCTTCGCCGAGGTCTTCATGAACCACGGTAGCCGTGGGCGATTCCGAGGCTATTCCGCTGGCAGTCACCCTGCAGGCGCAGTCAATCCGCTGACGTTCGAAACCCTGCGCGAGATGCACCTCCCCATCGAGGGCTTGCGTGGCAAGTCCTGGGACGAATTCGCCGGCCCGGACGCGCCGCAGTTGGACTTTGTGTTCACCCTCTGTGACGCTGCGGCGGCCGAGGTCTGTCCGGTGTGGCCCGACCAGCCGATCACCGCGCACTGGGGCGCCCCCGATCCGGCCGCCGTGACCGGTTCCGAGCACGAGCGTCGACGCGCGTTCAAGGGTGCTGCCGTCACGCTCAAGCGGCGGGTTGACCTGATGATCGTTCTGTCGCATGCCTCGCTCGACAAGCGGTCGCTTCAGAAGGCGGTCGACTCGATCGGAAGGAGCTGAACCCGGTGACGACCAACGTCCTGATTCTATGCACCCACAACTCCGCGCGCAGCGTGCTCGCGGAAGGGATGCTGAACCACCTGGCCGCCAAGCTCGGCAAGGACGTGCACGCCTACAGTGCCGGCAGCGCGCCCAGCGGCCGTGTCAACCCGCTTGCGCTCGAGGCGCTCGCGAAGGCCGGGGTCGATACGACCGGCTGCCGTAGCAAGTCGTGGGACGAGTTCGCATCGCCCGATTCACCGCGCATGCGCATCGTCATCACAGTCTGTGACAGCGCGGCGAGGGAAACCTGTCCGTACTGGCCGGGGAGCCCGGTCAAGGTGCACTGGGGATACCCCGATCCGTCCGATGCCATGGGCGCAGACGAAGGCAAGCGAGCCGCGTTCGAGCTCACCCGCCAGGCGATCGGCTACCGGATGCTCCAGCTGCTCCAGCTTCCGCTCTCAACCATGGACGACGTCTCGCTCCAGAAGGCGCTCGTTGACCTCCACCGTTCCTGACCCGTCCGCGACATGAGCACCCTGACCAGAAGGCTTTCCTTTCTCGACCGCTACCTCACGCTGTGGATCTTCGC
>JAHEDO010000294.1 GCA_024641185.1 Burkholderiaceae bacterium
TGCGGATCGTCGCGCAGCGCATCATCGAACAATGGCTCGAGCAGCGCGACCGACGCTTCATTGAGCCGGTCGAATGCCTCTGGTCCCTGCGGCCCCGATGTCATTGCATGCCGGTGCGTTGTTGGGAAGTCGGTCGCATGCGCCGGCATCAACGGGGGGAGACCCGGAAGACGCTGACCTCGTCGAGCAACGAGTTCGCGGACTCGACCAGCTTCACCGTTTCGGCCGCCTGCAGCGAAAGCTGCCGTTCGGTCTCGCCGCTGGCCTCCTGGATGATGCGAGCACGCTCGAACAGCGCCGCGCCGACTTTCGCCTGCTCGGCCGAAGTCCGCGCGATGTCGCGCACGTTCGCGGCCAGGGCCTCGGTTTCGTCCTGGTTGCGACGCATTCCGGCGCCCGCCTGCTCGGCGAGCCGGCTGATCTCGACGACCTGCGAGATCGCCTGGTTCATCGCCATCACCGTGTCATTGGTCTCGGTCTGGATCGACGTGACCAGCCGCCCGATCTGGGTGGTCGCGTCTCGCGCCGACTCGGAAAGCCGTTTGACCTCGTCGGCCACGACCGCAAAGCTCCGGCCTGCTTCGCCAGACGCGGCTGCCTGCATCGACGCGTTCAGCGCGAGGATTCCCGTGCGCTCGGCGATGGCCGCGATGATTCCGACCACCTGGCCGATTTCCTGCGAGCGCTCGCCCAGCCGCTTGATCCGCTTCTCGGTCTCGCGGATCAGCGAGCGGGACTGCTCCACACCATGCACCGTGCTGCCGACGATGCGCATCGCCTCGACGCTCGCCTGCACCGCCCGCTCGGCCGCGTCGTCACAGGACCGCGCACGCTCTGCGATCGCCTTGAGTGCGGCCGCCGCCGCCGCGAGTTCCCGCGCAGCCATCTCGACCTCGCGCTGCTCGCGCGCGGCCGCCCGCGACGCGGTCTCCGACTGCGTCTGAACGGCGATCGTGGCCTGCGCGACGTCGTCGGAAACGTTGCGCACGTTCACCAGCACCCGGCGTGTCTCGTCGGTGAGCAGGTTCAGGGCGTCGGCGATCGCACCGGTCACGTTCTCGGTCACCGGCACCCGGATCGTCAGGTCCTTGCTCGTCGCGATCGTGCCGACCGCCTGCATGATCTCGATCACCGAATCGTTGAGCTCCTCGTTCTCGCGGGCCGCGCGATCCAGGCCGCTGATCCGCTGCTCGAGCAGATCGTCGAGCGCGACGCCGAGCGAACGGATCTCGTCGTCGCCTCTCAGGCCCGTGCGCGCGGTGAGGTCGCCGTCGGAGAGTTCCACCAGCGTGCCGCGCATGCGGACCAGAGGGTCGCGTACATCGATGAGAAGCCGCGCACCGATTCCGGCCGCGACCACACCGGCCACCGGCAGCGCGATCAGCGCGGCGCCGATCAGGTAGCGCAGCATCGCGCGCGCCTGCTCCCCGGTCGCCTGCTCGTCGAGCTGAAAGTAGATCAGCATGGCGACGGCCAGCACGAGCACCAGCGGCAGCACCGCCAACAGGACGATCCGGCTGCGCAAGGGCCCGAGCACCGCCCGAGGCGTTCCGGAAACGGGCGAGATCAGCGAGGTCGGTTCGGCGTCCATTCAGCCTCCGGCCAGCGCCGCGAACAGTCGCCTGGGGTCGAAGCGCCACCAGACGGTCGCGGGCCCGGGCGCGCTGCGGCCGTCGTCCGGCGTGTCCGACGCCGCCTGTTCGAACGCCGCTTCGAGCGTGTCTGCGAACGGGCAACCAGGCGGCACCTGTGCGGCCGCGGCTGGACCCGCGATGTCGACCGCCTCGGGCGGACCATCGACACAGATCGCCCCGCCGTCGGGCATCTCGCCGATGACGAGCACCGCCGTCCGGGGAATCGCGCCAGACAGACGGGCAGCCGCGCCGCCCGACACCAGCACCACGACCGGGTGACCGCGCAACTGCGTCAGCCCCAGTACCCCGCGCCCCGCCTGCGGCAGCGGATACACGGGCGCAGCCGCCAGGTACTCGAGCGGCGCGCCCTGCGGAAGCAGCAGAGGAACGCCGGCCACGCGCACTCCGAACATGGGTCCCGATGTCGTCACCGATCTCTTCTTTCTATCCTGGCAGGCACCGTCAGCCGCCCGCGTGCCTGAGCGACGAGAGCAGTTGCTGCACGGTGAACGGCTTGCCGATCAGCTCGCGCCCCCCCTGCATCCGTGCCCACAGATGGTCCGCGCGCTGGCTCTTGGTGGACACGAAGACGATCGGGATCGCCCGTGTTCTCGGATCCTCCGCGAGACGCCGACACGCTTCGAAACCGTCCATTCCCGGCATCACGATGTCCATGAAGATGATATCCGGCGGCCGCGACCGCGCCAGCTCGATCGCCTCGCGACCGCTGCCGGCGGTGTCGACCTGCCAGCCGGCCGACTGCAGAATCTCGACGATCCGATCGCGATCGACCGCAGCATCGTCGACGACCAGCGCGAGATTGCCTTGCATCGTGGGGGCTTGCGCCATCGCCTGCCTCGTCAGCGCCTGAATAGCCGCGCGACACGCGACTCGGGCTTCTGGTCGACGCGCAGCGCCTCCGAGTCCGAGAGCCGCATCATCCTCGCCAGATCGTCCGGCGCGATCGATCGCCGGAACTGCTTGACCACCGCCGACTCGAGCGCGCGGAAGGGGACCGGCTTGGTGAGGTAGGCGTCGCATCCGGACAGCGCACCGCGCGCCAGATCAAAGGGCGAGGACCGGCTGGTCAGGATGATCACCGGCATTTGCCGCAGGCGCTTGTTTCGCTTGATCTCGCGCGTCAGCTTGTAGCCGTCCCAATCGGGCATCACCACGTCGATCAGCGCCAGATCGAAGTGCTCGTCGGCCAACCGCTCCAGCGCGTGCGCGGCCGAATCCACCGTCTCGCAGGCGAGGCCCAGGCGATCGAAGGCCACCGTCAGCTGTCGCCTCACCGTCGGACTGTCGTCCACCACGAGCACGCGCAAACTCGGCCTGGTCGTGCGTTCGCCGACGGAGCGCGCGGCTGGGCCGGGTAGTGTCTCCTCGAAGGAACGCTCCTCACCGGATAGCTCTTCGTTGGGGTGCTCGTCCGCGGGGTGCTCGTCCGCGGGGTGCTCGTCCGCCAGATGCTCTCCGCCGAGATGCCTGCCCCCGACTTGTTCGTCACTGGACCGTTCGTCACTGGACCGTTCGTCGCCGGACTGTTCGTCACCGAGTCGTTCGTCGCCGCGATCCTCGTCGCCGGAGAACCCTTCGGTCGGGAGTTCCTCGTTCGATCGCACGATAGTCGCGGCGTCTGCGTCTGCTTGTGCGTGGGCGGCGCTCCAGGGCTCGACGCCCGACGACTCGGCGCCGTCATTGCCACCCCCCGCCGGCTCTTCGTCGACCGACTCGACGCGTGACGGCTCGGGACTCGGCACTTCCAGGCTCGACGAATCGGCGCCTGGAATCTCAGCGGTCGACGCATCGGCGCTCGA
>JAHEDO010000365.1 GCA_024641185.1 Burkholderiaceae bacterium
GCACGATCCGCGCTTCCCCAGGGGCAAGTACTACGCCTGCTCGATGCTGCCCTATCCCTCGGGAAAGCTGCACATGGGGCACGTGCGCAACTACACGATCAACGACGTGATGTACCGGCACCTGCGGATGCAGGGCTACAACGTGCTGATGCCGATGGGCTGGGACGCGTTCGGCCTGCCCGCCGAGAACGCCGCGATGAAGAACGGCGTCGCGCCGGCCAAGTGGACCTACGAAAACATCGCCTACATGAAGAAGCAGATGCAGGCGATGGGGCTGGCGATCGACTGGAGCCGCGAGGTCGCCGCCTGCGACCCCAAGTACTACAAGTGGAACCAGTGGCTGTTCCTGCAGATGCTCGAGCGCGGCATCGCCTACCGCAAGACCCAGGTGGTGAACTGGGACCCGGTCGACCAGACGGTGCTCGCCAACGAGCAGGTCATCGACGGTCGCGGCTGGCGCACCGGCGCCGTGGTCGAGAAGCGCGAGATTCCGGGCTATTACCTGAAGATCACCGACTACGCGTCCGAACTGCTCGACGCGGTCGAGAACGACCTCGACGGCTGGCCGGAGCGCGTGCGCATGATGCAGTCGAACTGGATCGGCAAGTCGACCGGCGTGCGCTTCGCTTTCCCGCACGAGATCCGCGAGACGACGGCAGACGGCGGCTGCGGCGCCCTGGTCGGCGACGGCCGGATGTACGTGTTCACGACACGTGCCGACACGATCATGGGCGTGACCTTCATGGCGGTCGCACCCGAGCATCCGGTGGCCGCGGTCGCAGCGGCGCGCGACCCGAAGGTCGCCGCTTTTGTCGACAAGGCCAGGCAGGGTTCGGTGATGGAGGCCGACCTTGCGACGATGGAGAAGGACGGCGTGCCTACCGGGCTGTACGTCAACCATCCGCTGTCGGGCGAGCGCATCGAGGTCTGGGTCGGCAACTACGTGCTGATGAGCTACGGCGACGGCGCGGTGATGGGCGTGCCCGCGCACGACGAGCGCGACTTCGCGTTCGCCAAGAAGTTCGGCCTGCCGATCGAGCAGGTGATCGACGTCGGCGGCCAACCTTTTTCCACCGATGCCTGGCAGCCGTGGTACGAGGAAAAGGGCAGCGGCCGCTGCGTCAACTCGGGCAGCTACGACGGCCTGGCATTCGACGCGGCGATCGACGCGATCGCGCAGGACCTGGGCAAGCTCGGTCTGGGCGAAAAGAAGATCCAGTGGCGCTTGCGCGACTGGGGCATCTCGCGCCAGCGCTACTGGGGCACGCCGATCCCGATCATCCACTGCGGCGACTGCGGGGAGGTGCCGGTCCCGTACGAGCAGCTCCCGGTGGTGCTACCCGAGGACCTGTTGCCGGACGGCAGCGGCAACCCGCTCGCGAAGGACGAACGATTCCTCTCTTGCGCCTGCCCGAAGTGCGGCAAGCCGGCGCGGCGCGAGACCGACACGATGGACACGTTCATCGACTCGGCCTGGTACTACATGCGCTACTGCTCGCCGGACAACGACGCGGCGATGATCGACGCACGCAACGACTACTGGATGCCGATGGACCAGTACATCGGGGGCATCGAGCACGCGGTGCTGCACCTGCTGTACGCGCGCTTCTGGACCAAGGTGATGCGCGACATCCGCGGCGGGTTCCCCGGCGACGCGAGCCGCGGCCTGGTGAAGTTCGACGAGCCGTTCACGCGCCTTCTTTGCCAGGGAATGGTGCTGAATCACATCTACTTCCGCAAGAACGCTCGCGGCGGCATCGAATATTTCTGGCCGGACGAAGTCGAGAACACCTTCGACGACGGCGGACGCATCAACGGGGCGAAACTGAAGTCCGACGGCAGCGCGATCGAGTACGGCGGCGTGGGCACGATGTCCAAGAGCAAGAACAACGGCGTCGACCCCCAGGAGCTGATCGACCGCTACGGCGCCGACACCGCGCGGCTGTTCGTGATGTTCGCCAGTCCGCCCGAGCAGACGCTCGAATGGTCCGGGGCCGGCGTCGAGGGCGCGCATCGCTTTCTGCGCCGACTGTGGCAGTACGGCCTGGTCGCGTCGCAGATGCTGTCGGGGCCGGACGCGCCTGCCGCCTCGTCGGCAGCGGCCGATCCGTCTTTGCTCGGTGCCGAACACAAGGCGCTGCGCCGCGAGATCCATACGGTCCTGCGCCAGGCCAACTACGACTATCAGCGGCTGCAGTACAACACCGTCGTGTCGGCGGGCATGAAGATGCTCAACGCGCTCGACGGCGCCAGACTCGCACCTTCACCGCAGACCAGCGCCACCGTGCGCGAGTGCCTGTCGATCCTCCTGCGCGTGCTGTACCCGGTGGTCCCTCACGTCACCCATGCGATGTGGACCGGACTCGGCTACGCGGCGAACGACGCTGACCTGCTCGACGCGAAGTGGCCCGAGGTGGACGAGGCCGCGCTGGTGCAGGACGAAATCGAGCTCGTCCTCCAGATCAACGGAAAGGTGCGGGGATCGGTCACCGTCGCCGCATCGGCGCAGGGCAGCGAGATCGAGGCAGCGGCGCTTGCGACCGAGGCGTTCGCGCGGCATGCCGAGGGGCGCTCGGCCCGCAAGGTGATCGTCGTTCCGGGCCGGCTGGTCAACGTGGTCGTCTGATGCGCGTCGCGCCCACAGTCCCGCGATGAGCTGCGAACCGACGCGACGGGGCGTCATGCGCGGCGGCGATCGCCGTCGGCTGCTGATGTCCGTAACCGCCGTCGGCGCGTCGCTTCTCGCGACGGCCTGCGGATTCCAGCTGCGAGGGCCGACGAACCTGCCGTTCAGGAAACTGTACGCGGGCTTCGCCCCGAATTCGCAGATCGGCGCCGAGTTCAAGTCCTACGTTCGCAGCGCGCCGAACGTCGAGCTGGTCGACCGCCCGGAGGCGGCCGAAGTCCGCCTCGAGATCCTGCGCGAGCAGCGCGAGAAGGAGATCGTCATCTTCTCCAGCTCGGGAACCGCGCGCGAGTATCAGTTGCGGCTGCGATTTGCGTTCCGGCTGGTCGACGCGAAAGGCCAGGAACTGATCCCGCGAACCGAGCTGCTTCAGCGGCGCGAAATCACCACCACCGACACCCAGCTCGTCGCGAAGGAGCAGGAAGACCTGCTGGTGTACCGCGAGATGCAGCAGGACATGGTCCAGCAGCTGCTGCGCCGCCTCGCGGCGGTGCGCCGCTGAGCGCGGCCGGGCGACGATGCAGATCAGACTCGACGGACTGGAAAACGCGCTCAAGCGCGTCGCGCCCCCGCTGGTCTGGGTCCACGGCGACGAGCCACTGCTCAGGATAGAGGCGACCGACGCGGTGCGCCGCGCGCTGCGCGAGTCCGGTTTCGACGAGCGCGAGGTGTTCTCGGTCGAGCGCGGCTTCAAGGTCGAGGCGCTGCTGGCGGAAACCCAGTCGCTGTCGCTGTTCGCGACCAACCGCCTGATCGAACTCAGGCTGAACGCCAAGCCGACCAAGGAGCTCGGGCAGGCGCTCGCGCACGCGGTCCAGGACCTGCCCGACTCGATGAGGCTCCTGGCGTCGAGCCCGAGGCTCGACCGCGCCACACTGGATTCCGCCTGGTTCGCCTCGGTTGACCGGTACGCGTGGGTGGTGCCGGTCTTTCCCGTCGAACGCGCCAGGCTGCCACAGTGGATCGCACAGCGACTCGCGACGCAGCGCCAGCAGGCCGACGCGGACACGCTCGAGTTCCTCGCCGAACGGGTCGAAGGCAATCTCCTCGCCGCCCACCAGGAGATCCGCAAGCTCGGGCTGCTATTTCCCGAGGGCCGACTCCCCGAGGAAGAAGTGCGCCAGGCGGTGCTCAACGTCGCACGCTACGATGCCTTCGGTCTGGCCGATGCGATGCTGGCCGGAGACGTCGCGCGCACGCTGCGCAGCCTGGACGGACTGCGCGCCGAGGGCGAGGCGGAGCCGCTCGTGCTCTGGGCGCTCGCCGATGCGATCCGCAACCTGGCCCGACTCGCGCAGGCGCGCGACACCGGCCGCGCACCGGCGACGATGATGCGCGAACTGCGGATCTACGGCGCCCGGGAGGCGCTGTACCAGCAGGCGCTGCGGCGCCTGGGCAGCGCCGAACTCACGCGGGCGCTGCAGGCAGCAGCAGGGATCGATAGAATCGTGAAAGGGCTCACCCGCGGAGACGCCTGGTCAGAGATGACGTCGCTTGCGACGTCGGTGGCCGGCGCCGGCGCGCTTGCAGGGAACTGACGTGGACATCCAGTCAATCGACATTGCCGCCTACGTCGCCGACGTCGGTCGACGCGCGCGGACCGCGAGCCGGGTGATGGCGCGCGCCGACACCGCGGCGAAGGACCGGGCGCTCGCAGCCACCGCCAGCGCGATCCGCCGCGAAGCCCCGGCGCTGAAGACCGCCAATGCGCGCGACCTTGCCGCCGCGCGGGCAGCCGGCGAGGCCCCGGCGTTCGTCGATCGGCTCGCGCTTACCGACGACGTCATCGAATCGATGGCGGCGGGACTCGAACAGATCGCGATGCTGGCCGACCCGATCGGCGAGATCAGCGACCTGCGGTTCCGGCCCTCCGGAATCCAGGTCGGCCGCATGCGGGTACCGCTGGGCGTGATCGGCATCATCTACGAGTCGCGCCCGAATGTGACGATCGACGCCGCGGGCCTGTGCATCAAGTCGGGCAACGCCGCGATCCTGCGCGGCGGCTCCGAGGCGATCCACAGCAACCAGGCGCTCGCCGCGCTGATCCGCGAGGGATTGGCCGCGGCCGGACTCCCCGAAGACGGGGTCCAGGTGATCGAGACCACCGATCGCGCGGCGGTCGGCGAACTCATCTCGAGCCCCCAGTACGTCGACGTGATCGTTCCGCGCGGCGGCAAGTCGCTCATCGAGCGGATCTCGCGCGACGCGAAAGTGCCCACGATCAAGCACCTGGACGGTATCTGCCACGTCTACATCGACGGCGCCGCGGATCTCGGGAAGGCAATCCGCATCGCGGACAACGCGAAGACCCAGCGCTATTCGCCGTGCAACACGATGGAGACGCTGCTGGTGGCCGAAGAGCGTGCCGAATCCCTGCTGCCCGCGCTTTGCCGTATCTACGTCGACAAGGGTGTCGAGCTTCGCGGTGACGAGCGAACCCGCTCGATTCTCGCTGCCGATGCGCTGCCCTGCGCCCCGGCCACCGAGGAGGACTGGCGAACCGAGTATCTCGCGCCGATCCTGTCGATCCGCGTGGTGACGGGGCTGGACGAGGCGATCGCCCACATCAACACGTATGGTTCCAACCATACGGATGCGATCGTCACCGAGGACTACTCGCGAGCGATGCGCTTCCTGCGCGAAGTCGACTCCTCGTCGGTGATGGTCAACGCGTCGACGCGCTTCGCAGACGGTTTCGAGTTCGGCCTCGGGGCGGAGATCGGCATCTCCACCGACAAACTGCACGCGCGCGGGCCCGTCGGGCTGGAGGGCCTCACGTCGCTGAAGTACGTCGTGCTGGGCTCGGGCCAGGTTCGCGGCTGAAGCCGGAAGGCCCCGAGCGTCTCCTGCGTTCACGCGGCACCCTGATCGCCCGACCGGATACCCGTCAATGCTCTACTCCTGGGTCAAGACCTTTCACCTGATGTTCGTCATGAGTTGGTTCGCGGGCCTGTTCTACCTGCCGCGGATCTTCGTGAACCTGGCCATGGTTCCCGCGGATTCGAACGCCGAACGCGCACGACTGCTCCTGATGTCGCGCAAGCTCTATCGCTTCATGGGCCCGCTGATGGTGCTGGCGCTGGTCTTCGGCCTGTGGCTTTGGCTGGGCATCGGCATCGGCGAAGGCGCCGCCTGGATGCACGCGAAGCTTGCGATCGTCGTCATGCTGCTCGGCTTTCATCACGCCTGCGGCCGGATCCTGCGCCGATTCGAGGCCGGAACCAACACCCGCTCGCACGTCTGGTTTCGATGGTTCAACGAGGTCCCGACGATGGCACTTCTGGTCACGCTGATCCTCGTGGTGCTCAAACCGTTCTAGGGGACTCGTCGTGCGCGCCGCCGGTGCGCGCGAGTCCTGCCACTGCGTACCCGGCGAGCCGCCGGGCCGACCCACCCCGCCGAGCCTGTTGCGCAGCGCCCGGCCGCAGAGAAGAAAATGGACAAGTTCGTCGACTACTTCATGAACCCGACCTCGCCCTGGACCTACCTGGGCCACGCCCGGCTTCGCGAGATCTGCGCGCGGCACAATGCGTCGATCCGGGTCAAGCCGATCGACGTCGGTGCGCGCGTGTTCCCGGTGTCCGGCGGCCTGCCGCTCGCCAAGCGCGCACCGCAGCGCCAGGCCTACCGCCTGGTCGAACTGGAGCGCTGGCGCGGGCTGCTGGGCGTGTCCCTGAACCTGCGCCCGAAGCACTTCCCCACGCCGGCCGACGAGGCCTGCCGCCTGATCATCGCCGCCGACCAGCTGCACGGCGAGGGCAGCGCGATGAAACTCGCCGAGCACCTGATGCGGGCGATATGGGCGGAGGAGCGCGACATCGCCGACACGCACACGCTGCGCGCGATCGTTCACGAATGCGGGCTTCCGGTCGACACCCTGTACCACCAGATCCCGCAGACGCACCAGGTCTTCGACGCGAACACGCAGGAAGCGATCGACCGCGGCGTGTTCGGGGTTCCCTGGTATGTCTACCGCGACGAGCCGTACTGGGGACAGGATCGGCTGGAGTTTCTCGAACGCGCACTGGCCGAGGCTTGAGTTCCGTCGAGCGACAGGCCGCGCAGGCGGCCGACAGGTTCTTCGCGCCCTGCCCTCGCGGCCTCGAACAGCAGCTCGCGGCCGAATTGCGCGTGCTGGGTGCGAAGATCGACCAGACCGCCGCCGGCGGCGTCGCCTTCAGCGGCGAGCGGACGATCGGCTGGCTCGCCAATCTGCATTCCCGGATCGCGAGTCGCGTGCTTCTGCAGGTCGCCGAGGGGCGCTATCGCGACGACGACGACCTCTACCGGCTGGCCAACCGCACCGAATGGGAGCGCTGGTTCAGCTCGGCGCAGACGCTGCGCGTCGACGTGAACGCGATTCGCTCGCCCATGCGCAGCCTGAACTTCGCGACCTTGCGCATCAAGGACGGCGTCGTCGACCGCTTTCGCAGCCGCACCGGCGCGCGGCCGTCGATCGACACGGAACACCCGGACGCTCGCATCTTCGGGTTCCTGCAGGAGCGCGTCGCGGCGCTGTACCTGGACCTGTCAGGCGAGCCGCTGTTCAAGCGCGGCTGGCGCAGCGAGCGCGACGACAAGGGCGAGGCACCGCTGAAGGAAAATCTGGCCGCCGGGCTGCTGGCGCTTGCCGGCTGGACACCGGAACAACCGCTGTACGACCCCTTCTGCGGCTCGGGCACGATCGTGATCGAGGCCGCGCAGCAGGCGCTGGGGATCGCACCAGGGCTCTCGCGCGGCTTCGCGTTCGAACGACTGCTGGACTTCGAAGCGCCGCGCTGGGCGGCGCTTCGCGCGGACGCCGTGCGGCGCGTGCAGACGGCGGGCGACGATCGGCTCGGATCGCTGCGCATCGCGGCAAGCGACGCCGACCCGAAGTCGGTCGAGCAGACGTTGCGCAACGCCGAGCGCGCAGGCCTGCCGGCGCAGGCGTTGCTGGTCCGCGTGTGCGATGCCGGCAGGGCGAGCCCGCCGTTCGACACGCCGGGCGTGATCGTCACGAACCCGCCGTACGGCGAACGGATCGAACTCGACGTGGAGGATGGCGAGCGCGGCAGAGCCGAGAGACCGAGTGGCTGGTTCCGTGAACCCCGCCCGGATGACAGACGCCCGGGTCGGCTGGTGCCCGCCGCGCGGGCCGCAGCCGCAGCGCCGGCACCCCAGGAGCAGGTCGACGCCGCATGGACGGAGATCGGCGCTGCATTCAAGGAGCGCTTCGGCGGCTGGAGCGTCTGGATGCTCAGCAGCGACGCCCAGTTGCCGCGCAAGCTCGGAATCAAGGAGCGACGCCGCACGCCGCTCTACAACGGCTCCATCGAGTGCCGGCTGTTCGGCTTCGAGATCTTCGAGGCCGGCGCGCTCAGACCACGTCGAGGTGCTCGATCCCCCGACTGAGGTCGCGCTCGGAGTGACGGCTGTTCAGCTTGATGTTCAGGCGCAGATCGTTGACCGAATCCGCGTTGCGCAGCGCGTCCTCGTAGTTGATCACCCCTTCCTCGTACAGATCGAATAGCGCCTGGTCGAAGGTCTGCATTCCGATCTCGCGGCTCTTCTTCATCACGTCCTTGATCGTCCCGACCTCGCCCTTGAAGATCAGATCCGCGACCAGCGGCGAGTTCAGCATGATTTCGACCGCGGGCACCCTGCCGGTTCCGCCCGCCATGGGGATCAGCCGCTGGGAGATGATCCCCTTCAGGTTCAGAGACAAGTCCATCAGCAGTTGCGAGCGACGGTCCTCCGGGAAGAAGTTGATGATCCTGTCCAGCGCCTGGTTCGCGCTGTTCGAGTGCAGCGTCGCGACGCACAGGTGACCGGTCTCGGCGAAAGCGACCGCGTGCTCCATCGTCTCGCGGTCCCGAATCTCGCCGATCATGATGACATCGGGCGCCTGGCGCAGCGTGTTCTTCAGCGCGACCCCCCAGTTCTCGGTGTCGACGCCGACCTCGCGGTGCGTGATGATGCAGCTCTTGTGCGGATGGACGAATTCGACGGGATCCTCGATCGTGACGATGTGGCCCTGGCTGTGCTCGTTGCGATAGCCGATCATCGCCGCCAGTGTGTTCGACTTGCCCGACCCGGTGGCACCGACCACGATCAGCAGACCCCGCTTGGTCATCGACAGGTCGGACAGGATCGAGGGCAGCTGCAGCTGCTCGATCGTCGGGATCTCGGACTTGATCGTGCGCAGCACGATGCCGACCCGGCCCTGCTGCATGAAGGTGTTGACCCGGAAACGCCCGATGCCGGTGGGGCTGATCGCGAAATTGACTTCCTTGTGCTGTTCGAACTCGGCGGCCTGCCGGTCGTTCATCAGTGCGCGCGCAAGCTCGATCGTGTGCCCCGACGACAGCGGAACGCTCGACACCGGCGAGACCTTCCCGTCGACCTTGAACGCGGGTGGAAACTCCGCGGTCAGGAACAGGTCGGAACCATTGCGCGACACCATCAGCTTGAGCAGATCGTGCAGAAATTTCGATGCCTGTTCGCGTTCCATGGATTGCCTTTGAGAGTGAGCGTCGTCGAAACCGGCGGTGTCGGCCAGGTCAGCCCGGGAAGTTCTCTTTGACTTGCGCCGCGGCGCGAGCTTCGGACATCGGGATGAGGTTCTTTCGGACGAGATCGGCCAGGCACTGATCGAGGGTCTGCATGCCGATCGCCGCGCCGGTCTGGATCGCGGAATTCATCTGCGCGACCTTCGCCTCTCGGATGAGGTTTCGGATCGCAGGGGTCCCGATCATGATCTCGTGCGCCGCGACCCGGCCGGAGCCGTCCTTGGTCTTGAGCAGCGTCTGCGAGATCACCGCGCGCAGGGACTCCGAGAGCATCGCGCGGACCATTTCCTTCTCGGCTGCCGGGAAGACGTCGACGATCCGGTCGATCGTCTTCGCGGCCGACGAGGTGTGCAGCGTGCCGAACACCAGATGGCCGGTTTCGGCGGCGGTCAGCGCCAGACGGATCGTCTCCAGGTCGCGCAGCTCGCCCACCAGAATGACGTCTGGATCCTCGCGCAGTGCCGACCGAAGCGCGTTGTTGAACGACAGCGTCTGCGGTCCCACTTCGCGCTGGTTGATCAGGCAGCGCTTGGACTCGTGGACGAACTCGATCGGATCCTCCACGGTCAGGATGTGACCGTACAGGTTCTCGTTGACGTAATTGACCATGGCGGCCAGCGTGGTCGACTTGCCCGAGCCGGTGGGCCCCGTGACCAGAACCAGACCGCGCGGCTGCGACGAGATGTCGGTGAAGATCTTCGGAGCCTTGAGCTCCTCGAGCGTGAGGATCTTGGACGGAATCGTCCGCATCACCGCGCCGGCACCGCGCTGCTGGACGAAGGCGTTCACGCGGAAACGCGCCAGACCCGGGATCGCGAAGGAGAAGTCGCACTCGAGGCTCTCCTCGTACTCCTTGCGCTGCGAGTCGTTCATGATGTCGTAGATCATGCCGTGAACGTCTCGGTGCTCCATCGGCGGCAGGTTGATCCTGCGTACGTCGCCGTGGACCCGGATCATCGGTGGCAGCCCCGACGACAGGTGAAGGTCGGAAGCCTTGTTCTTGACGGCGAATGCGAGCAGTTCTGCAATGTCCATGCTGACCTCTTGACCGCCCCGCGTCGTCCTCTGGGCCGGGACGACAGACGCTCGACGGCTCCACCCATTTTTCGGCATCCGGCCCGGCTGACTTCTGCTGCGTCCGGCGGACAGTAGAATCGAACGATGAACGGCGATTCCGCGTTGCACGAACGCTACGACGCGCTTCAGGCCCGCATTTCCGCAGCCTGCAGCCGCGCCGGCCGCGATGCCGGCACAGTGCGCCTGCTCGCGGTCAGCAAGACCTTTCCGCCCGCCCGGGTGCTCGAGCTGGCAAGCCTCGGTCAGCGGGCATTCGGTGAGAGTTATCTACAGGAAGCCCTGCCCAAGATCAGCGCGTGTCGCGACGAACGGCCGGATTTCGCGCTCGAATGGCACTTCATCGGCCCGATCCAGTCCAACAAGACCAGGGCGATCGCCGAACGGTTCGACTGGGTGCAGTCGGTCGACCGGGAAAAGACCGCCCGGCGACTCGCCGAACAGCGCCCCGCGTCGACCGAGCCGCTGAACGTCTGCCTGCAGGTGAACGTCAGCGGGGAGGCCACCAAGAGCGGCTGCGACCCCGCGCAGGCGCCCGGGCTCGCCGGCGCGATCGCAGCGCTTCCGCGGCTGCGGCTGCGTGGCGTGATGGCGATCCCGGCGCCGACCGACGATCCGACGCTGCAGCGCGCGCAGTTCGCATCGGTGCGCAGGATCTACGAAGCCCTGCTCGACGCCGGCCACCGCCTCGACACCCTGTCGATCGGCATGTCCGACGATCTGGAGTCGGCGATCGCCGAAGGCGCGACGATGGTTCGCGTCGGCACCGCGCTCTTCGGCAGCCGCCCGCGTCAGCAGCCGGCCATCTGATCGCACGGCACCGGGACGTCGCGGAGATCGCGCAGCAGGTCGTCACCGGGACGTCGCGCTGATCGCGCAGCACGTCGTTCAGCACAGGACCATCGATGTCGCCCGCCGACCGGCGCGGCCACGCCACCGGCCCGCAACCGACAGCGCGGGCGCCGAAAACGACAAAGGCGCCGTCGATGCGGCGCCTCTGGTCCGGAGTTGTCGGCGGGTCCCTGGCGGGTCTACCGGCCTTTGTTCACTGGCACGCGGGCCGACTCGAACTCGTGACCCGAATCTGCCACTAAGCGCGCGGGCGGCCCCGGGCCGCCCGCGAACCGGATGCTCAGGCCATCGCCTTGACGGCGGCGGCGAGCCGGCTCTTGTACCGGGCAGCGGCGTTCTTGTGGATCATGCGCTTGTCGGCGATGCTGTCGATCACGCTCGTGGACGCCGAGAAGGTCTTGGTCGCCGCGGCCTTGTCGCCCGCGGCGATCGCCTTGCGGACGGACTTGATCGCGGTGCGCAGTTTGGAGCGCAGACTCGAGTTGTGAGCGTTGCGAACCACCGCCTGACGGGCGCGTTTGCGGGCAGAGGCAATGTTGGCCATGCGAAAATCCTGGAAATCCGGTCGATGTGGTGTCTGCTGCCGAAGACGGAACCCTTGGATGAGCCGCCGCCGGCGCTGAATCGGAAAGCCTTGAATTATAACCGCTTTTTTGAAGACCCTGCAAGACACCCGCACGCCCGCGCGCTGACACGGCGCGGCGGGGCCTTCCGATGAATCTGCTTCGAGCGGCCGCCACCGTCAGCGGTATCACCCTTCTTTCGCGGATCACCGGGCTGATCCGGGAGAACCTCACCGCGTCGATCTTCGGGGCCTCGATCTTTACCGACGCCTTCTTCGTCGCCTTTCGGCTGCCAAATCTGCTGCGGCGCATGTTCGCCGAGGGCGCGTTCTCGCAGGCCTTCGTGCCGATGCTGGCGCACGCCCGGGCGGGCTCCGATGAGCAGACGACCAAGCTGATGGTCGATCGGATCGCCACCGCGCTGTTCTGGGTACTGCTCGCCGTCTCGGCGCTCGGCGTGGCCGCCGCCCCGGCCCTCGTATGGCTGATGGCGTCCGGGCTGTCCCGAGAGCCGCAGGCCTTCGACACCGCCGTCGTGATGACCCGATGGATGTTCCCCTACATCCTGTTCATCTCTCTGGTCGCACTGTCTTCCGGAATCCTCAACACCTGGCGACGGTTCGCGCTGCCGGCCTTCTCCCCGGTGCTGCTGAACCTCTGCTTCATCGGCGCGGCGCTCGGGCTGTCGCGCCACTTCGATCCGCCGGTCTACGCCCTGGCGGCCGGCGTCGTCCTGGGAGGCATCGCGCAGCTGGCGATCCAGATACCTGCGCTGCGGCGCATCGGCATGCTTCCACGGATCGGCCCCGGGCTGGTCACCGCGTTCCGCGACCCGCAGACCCGCCGCCTGCTCAGGCAGATGGGACCGGCGGTGCTCGCGGTGTCGGTCGCCCAGATCAGTCTGGTGGTCAACACGCACATCGCGTCGCGCCTTGCGGCGGGCAGCGTCTCCTGGATCTCGTACGCCGACCGATTGATGGAATTCCCGACGGCGCTGCTCGGCGTCGCTCTGGGGACCGTGCTGCTGCCGAACCTGTCGCGCGCGGGTGCCGATGCGGACACGACCGAATACAGTCAGCTGCTCGACTGGGGCCTTCGCCTGGTGGTGGTCCTCGCGCTGCCGTGCATGGTGGGCCTGTCATTGATGGCCGAGCCCCTGACCGCGCTGCTGTTCAACTACGGACGATTCGGTGCGCACGACGTCGCAATGACGCAGGCCGCGGTGATCGGGTATTCGGTGGGGCTGCTGGGCCTCATCGCGATCAAGGTCCTCGCGCCGGGCTTCTACGCGAAGCAGGACCTGCGCACACCGGTGAAGATCGCGCTCTTCGTGCTGCTGCTCACCCAGCTGATGAACCTGGTGACCGTCCCGCTGTTCGCGCACGCGGGCCTGGCGCTGTCGATTTCGATCGGCGCGCTGGCCAATGCCGGGCTGCTCCTCGCGGGGCTGCGCCGCCGGGGCCTCTACACCCCGACGCCCGACTGGACTCGCTTTCTGGCGCAGGTGATCGCCGCGTGCGCGGCGATGGGTCTGCTGCTCTGGTTCACCGTCGACAGGGTCGACTGGATCGGGATGCACGCCCATCCGCTGCTGCGCATCGGCACCGGGCTGGCGCTGGTGGCCGGCGCCGGCCTGCTCTATCTCTCGACACTCGCGCTGCTGGGCGTGCGCCCGCGACATTTCCTGCGACGCGCCCGCGATCGCTGACCCGCAGCGCCTCGCGGATCCACGGAGAACAGAATGAAGATCACGTTCATTGGCGGCGGAAACATGGCGAGCGCCCTGATCGGCGGCATGCTCGCGGGCTCCCGCGACGCGTCAGGCATCTCGGTCGTCGACCCGGACCCCATGTCGCGCGAACGGATCGCACAACGGTTCGGGATCGCGACCTTCGAGCGGGCGGACGCGAAGGCGCTCGCCTGCGACGTCGTGGTGCTCGCGGTCAAGCCCCAGCAGATGCCCTCGGTCGCGAAGGAGATCGCCCCCGTTCTCCGGGGCCAGCTCGTGATCAGCGTGGCGGCCGGCATCCGGTCGGCCGACCTGTCGCGCTGGCTCGACGGACACGCGCGCATCGTGCGCACGATGCCCAACACGCCGGCGCTGATCGGCGAGGGAATCACCGCGCTCGTCGGCGCACCCGGGCTGGCCGCGGCGGATCGCGACGTGGCCCAGACGATCATGGGCGCGGCGGGCCAGACGCTCTGGGTCGACGACGAGTCGATGATCGACGCGGTGACGGCGATCAGCGGCAGCGGTCCCGCCTACGTGTTCTTCTTCATGGAGGCGATGCAGGCGGCCGCGCAGGCGATGGGCTTCGACGAAGCGCAGGCACGCAAACTCACGTTGGCCACCTTCGCCGGCGCCGCGCGACTCGCGGTGAGTTCCGAGGACCCGCCGGCGGTGCTCAGGGAAAAGGTCACCTCGAAGGGCGGCACCACCGCTGCCGCACTCGCGGTGCTCGTCGAGCACGGGGTGCAGACCCACATCGCCGAAGCGATCGAGGCCGCGCGCCGCCGCTCGGCGGAACTTGGCGACGAATTCGGGCGAGGCTGACAGCCGCGGAAGACTCAGCGGATCAGGTACTCGAGCCACAGACCCACGAACACCACGGCGCCGAACCAGTTGTTCTGGTTGAACGCGCGAAAGCAGCCCTCGCGCTGGCGGTCACGAATGAGCAGGAAGTGGTACACCGCGATCCCCCCGGCGGCCGCGAGCCCCACGTAGTAGGGCGCACCGAACCCCTCGAGCCGGCCGACCAGCGCGAGCAGCCCCAGGGTGCCCGCGTAGCTGAACATGACCGCCGCGACGTCGAACCGGCCGAACGTGATGGCAGCGGTGCGGATGCCGATCTTGAGGTCGTCGTCACGGTCGACCATCGCGTACTCCGTGTCGTACGCGATCGCCCAGAGGATGTTCGCCAGCAGCAGCAGCCACGCGGCCGTGGGCAGCTCGCCCAGGATCGCCGCGAACGCCATCGGGATGCCGAAGCCGAACGCGATTCCGAGGTAGGCCTGCGGAATCGCGAAGAACCGCTTCGTGAACGGGTAGCTCGCCGCGAGGAAGGCCGCGACCACCGCCAGGATCCAGGTGAGCTTGTTGAACGGAATGATCAGCGTGAGCGAGACCAGCGAGAGCACGACGAACACGGCTACCGCCTCCCAGGGTTCGATCAGGCCGGCGGTCAGCGGGCGCTCGCGCGTGCGCTCGACGTGGCGGTCGAAATCCCGGTCCGCGAAATCGTTGATCGCACAGCCCGCCGATCGCATCAGGACGGTGCCGACCACGAAGGCGAACAGCGGGTAGGCCGCCGGGTGTCCGTCCGACGCGATCAGCAGGGCCCAGAGCGTCGGCCAGAGCAGTAGAAGGATGCCGATCGGCCGGTGCAGCCGCACGAGGCGCCAGTAAAGGTGCAACCGCGATTCGGGTGCGCTCATCGCGGGGCGGCCTTCGCCGTTCGGCGGGGCGCTTCGCCACGGTCGGCGCCTGCGGCCGGGTCCGCGCGCCCGCCGGCGGTCACGATCACGCCGTTGCCGCCGACCGTCAAACCGGCGGCGACCATCCTGCGCATTCGCGCCTCGCCGATGCCCTTGACGCGACGCACCAGATCCCGGGTGTCGGAGAAAGGACGTTTGCGGCGCTCCTCGACGATGCGCGCGGAGGTGGCGGGTCCGATGCCGGAGATCGACTCGAGCTCCGCGCGGCTGGCGGTGTTGGCGTCGACGCCCGCCATCGCGATCCCGGTGGCGGCGAGAAACGCGAAGGCGGCCAATGCGAGCTTGTTCATGGCTGACTCTCCAGGGACCGGAAGACACGGGCGGCGCGATTGCCGCGCATGCCGACGATTAGAGCACCGGGGAGCGTCGTGCCGCCGCATCTTGCATCGTCGTCAACGCCTAGGCCTGAGGGCTGCCCGGCGTGAGGTCCGCGCGGACGAGCCGCTCCTCGGGTGCTGCAATCGCGACCCGCTTCACGACCTCGCGTTCAGCCACTCGACGTAGCGGGACACCCCCTGCTGCACCGTTGCGAACGGCGCCTGATAGCCGATGGCACGCAACCTGGCCATGTCGGCCTGGGTGAAGCTCTGGTACTTGCCCTTGAGCGCGTCGGGGAAAGGCACGTATTCGAGCAGGCCGCCGGCGACGAGTTCCGCGTGGCCCAGCACCGGCTCGCCCGCCAGGCTGCGCATCGTGTTGACCACGGTTGCCGCAACGTCGTTGAACGGCTGCGCCAGGCCCGTGCCCAGATTGAAGATCCCGCTCGCCTGCGGGTGGTCCAGGAAGAACAGGTTCACCGCGACGACGTCGTCGACATGGATGAAGTCCCGGCTCTGTTCTCCGGCACCCCACCCGTCCCAACCGCCGAACAGGCGCACCTTGCCCTCGTCACGGAACTGTCCGAAGTTGTGGAAGGCGACCGACGCCATCCGGCCCTTGTGCGTCTCGCGCGGCCCGTAGACGTTGAAATAGCGCAGCCCCACGATCTGGCTGGCATTGGCCGGCAGGCGCCGGCGCACGATCTGGTCGAACAGGAACTTCGAATACCCGTAGACGTTGAGCGGTTGCTCGAACTCGCGCTGCTCGACGAAACGCTGCGAACTGCCGTACACCGCGGCCGAAGAGGCGTAGATGAACGGGATCCCGCGCGCGGCCGCATATTCGAGCAGCGCCATCGAGTAGCGGAAATTGTTCTCCATCATGTAGCGGCCGTCGGTCTCCATCGTGTCCGAACAGGCGCCCTGGTGGAAGATCGCACGTACGCGCTCCAGGCCCGGCAGCATGGCGACCAGGTCGCGCTTGTCGACATAGTCCGCAATCTCGCAGTCCACCAGGTTGCGGAACTTGTCCGCCCTCGTGAGGTTGTCGACCGCGACGATGTCCTTCTCGCCACGCCCGTTCAGAGCGTGCACCAGGTTGCTTCCGATGAATCCGGCCGCGCCGGTCACGATGATCACTTTTCTTTCCTTTGCATTCAGGTGATGCGCTTCACCGGCGGGCCGTCAGCCCCCGCTCGCGTCCCCACCGGGGGCTCACCATCGAACAATTCGTCGGGCGTCACGGTGGCGGTGCCCAGCTTGCCGACGACGATCCCGCCCGCCCGATTCGCCAGCCCCACCGCGTCGCGCGCGCTGCGCCCGGCCGCCAGCATCGCCGACAGCACCGCGACCACCGTGTCGCCGGCCCCCGAAACATCGTAGACCTCTCGCGCCTGCGCGGGGACACGGAACTCGCCGTCGTCCGAGTAGAGCGTCATGCCCTCTTCGGAACGCGTGAGCAGCAGGTACCGGATCGCCAGCTCGCTGCGCAGCTTCTGGGCACGGGCGCTGAGGTCGGCTTCGTCGCGCCAGCCGCCGACCACGTCGCGCAGCTCGGCACGATTCGGCGTCAGCATCGTCACGCCGCGATAGCGGCTGTAATCGTCGCCCTTCGGGTCGACGATGACCAGCTTTCCCGCGGCCAGCGCTTCCGCGACCATGGTCTCGATCTGCGCGAGGCTGCCCTTGCCGTAGTCCGACAGGACGACAACCTGGGCGGCTGGCAGCAGGCGGCGCATTGTCTCGAGCTTGCTCATCAGCGCCGGCGCGCCGGGCGCCTGTTCGAAATCGATCCGCAGCAGCTGCTGCTGGCGGCCGATCACCCTCAGCTTGATCGTTGTCGGCAGTGCCTCGTCGATCGCCAGCCGGCATTCGATGCCTGCCTGGCGCGCCAGTGCTTCGATGCGCCGGCCCGGCTCGTCGTCGCCGACGATCCCGATCAGCGCGGCGTGCACGCCGAGCACCGCCAGGTTCAACGCGACGTTGGCGGCGCCGCCCAGCCTTTCCTCGCTGCCCGTCACGCGCACGATCGGCACCGGCGCCTCCGGCGAGATCCGCGCGACATCGCCGAACCAGTAGCGGTCCAGCATCACGTCACCCACGACCAGGACGTTGCAGCCGGAAAAATCGATCCGCGCGTCGTCCCGTTCCGACAGCTCGCCCTGCGCGCTCATCCCCGCTCCATTTCCTCTGTGCGCCTCGGCGCGTAGCTTTCCCAACGGCTGCAACCCGGGCACTGCCAGTAGAACTGCCGGGCCTTGAATCCGCAGCGGCTGCAGACGTAGCGGGCAAGCCTGCTGGCCTGCGGCTGGATCAGCCGCTGGCTCAATTCGATCTCGGCGCGCTCCGCGCCTTCGGCGCGCCCGGCGCGCAGCTCCAGGAGCTTCTCCAGACCGAGAAGAGACGGCTGGCGCTTCAGCTCCGCCTCTACCCACTCGATCGCTGCAGCCGCTCCCCGGGCTTCGCGCAGCGCGTCGGCGATCGCGGCGAGCGTATCGACCGACGGACTTCGACTGTGCACGTCGAGCAGCGAATCGATGCCCTGCACCGACTGCCCGATCGCTGCGTGCGCCTCGAGCCAACCGCGAGCCACCAGTGCAAGGTAAGGCGAATTTTCGCCGGTGAGCGCACCCCAGGCCCGGATCGCCGCCGCGGACTCCCCCTGCGCGAACGCAAGCTCTCCGGCGAGCAGCACCGGACGCGCGTGGTCGGGCGCCGCGCCGGCCGCGGCCTCGATTTCGCGGCGGGCGCGCTCGAAGCGGTCGGCGGACTCGGACGCGAGCGCCGAGGCCGCGAGCTCGCAGTGAAAGTGCGCGACATCGCGCCCGTGATCGTCGCCGGTGTCGCGCGCCAGCCGTTCGGCAAGAGAGATCGCCTGCGGCCAGTCGCGCACCATCTGGGCGATCTCCAGCTTGTGGCGCAGGGCAGCGGCCGCGTGGCGCGAACCTTCGAGCCGGTTGAAGGTCTCCTCCGCACGATCCAGAAGGCCGGCCTTGAGGTAATCCTTCCCGAGCGCGTAGATCGCGTGCTCGCGCTGCTCGGCGTCGAGATCGCTTCGCTGCGCGAGGTTCAGGTGAACGCGAATCGCCCGGTCGGTCTCGCCGCGTCGGCGAAACAGATTACCGAGCGCGAAGTGCAGATCGATCGTTTCCGGGTCGAGCTTGACGACGTCGATGAAGGCGTCGATCGCCTTGTCCGGCTGTTCGTTGAGCAGGAAGTTCAGGCCGCGGAAATACGCATCCGGCAGTTCGCCCCGGCGGGCGGGCGCATTGTGCAGGTCCACGCGCGCGGCGAACCAGCCGAGCACGAAGAACAGCGGTATCGCCAGAAGCCACCAGGACTCGAATTCCATCGCGCGACGTCAGCGGCACCAGCCCCTCGGCCCCGCGACTCAGGCCTCCGGTCTGGGCAGCGGTTGCGCCGCAGGCAACGGCACGTCTGGCGGTGACGCGGGCGCTGGAGTCCCGGCGGACTTCTCCATGACCCGCAGCTCCCGACGCAGGCGACCGATTTCGCGGCGCAGCCGGAACCAGGTTGGCACCACGCCGAGCAGGCCGAGCAGTGCGCCCGCGGCGAAGAACACCAGCAGAAAGATGACCAGCGGCGCACGCCAGACGAGGTCGACGCCGAAGAAACGCAGTTCGGTGATCCCGGTGTTCGACAGCGCGAACCCCAGCGCCGCGAGAAACAGGACGATGCGAAAGAACCAGGAGATGACGCGCATGCGGGAGTGGCCCTCTTGCTGGCCCGGGACTTACTCGCCGTCCCTGAGGGCTGCGTCGACGCGCTCTCGAAGCTCCTTGCCGGGCTTGAAGTGCGGAACGCGCTTTTCCGGGACGAGCACGCGCTCTCCCGACTTGGGGTTTCGCCCCACGCGAGGCGGGCGATGTGAAAGCGCGAAGCTGCCGAATCCGCGGATCTCGATGCGACGTCCCTCCGCAAGCGTACGAATCATCGCATCGAGAATGGTCTTGACCGCGAACTCGGCATCCTTCGCAACCAGCTGCGGATACCTGTCGGCGAGCCTCGCAATGAGCTCGGACTTCGTCATCGTGGTCGGGGATTGCTGTCTGTCTTCCACGGAAGTCCGGCCCTTGCGAGTACCGCCTACTGGTCCTTGGCGCCGTCGAGCTTGGCGCGCAGCAGGGCACCGAGGTTGGTCGTGCCGGTAGCGGCACCGCTCTCGGCCTGCATGCGCTGCATGGTCTCGGCGGTTTCGACGGTGTCCTTCGCCTTGATCGACAGGCTGATCGACCGGTTCTTGCGGTCGACGTTGATCACCATCGCCTCGACCTCCTCGCCTTCCTTCAGGACGTTGCGCGCGTCCTCGACGCGATCGCGGGAGATCTCGGAAGCACGCAGGTAGCCTTCGATGTCGTTGCCGAGATCGATCACCGCGCCGCGCGGCTCCACGCTCTTGACGCGGCCATTGACGACCACGCCCTTCTCGTAGGTACCGGCGTAGTTGGTGAACGGATCGCCCTCGAGCTGCTTGATGCCGAGCGAGATGCGCTCGCGCTCGGTGTCGATCGCGAGCACGACAGCCTCGACTTCATCACCCTTCTTGAACTCGCGCACCGCTTCCTCGCCGGCCTTGTGCCAGGAGAGGTCGGAGAGGTGCACCAGCCCGTCGATCCCGCCGGGCAGGCCGATGAACACGCCGAAGTCGGTGATCGACTTGATCGTGCCCTGGACCTTGTCGCCCTTGCGATGATTGTCGGAGAACTCTTCCCACGGGTTCGCCTTGCACTGCTTCATGCCGAGCGAGATGCGGCGGCGGTCCTCGTCGATCTCGAGCACCATCACCTCGACCTCGTCGTTGAGCGCGACGACCTTGCCCGGGTTGACGTTCTTGTTGGTCCAGTCCATCTCGGACACGTGGACCAGGCCCTCGATGCCCGGCTCGATCTCGACGAACGCACCGTAGTCGGTGATGTTGGTGACCTTGCCGAACATCCGCGTGCCCTGCGGATAGCGCCGGCCGATGCCCACCCACGGGTCGTCGCCGAGCTGCTTCACGCCCAGCGAGACGCGGTTCTTCTCCTGGTCGAACTTGAGGACCTTCGCGGTGACGTCCTGGCCGACCGACAGGACCTCCGACGGGTGACGCACGCGGCGCCACGCCATGTCGGTGATGTGCAGCAGGCCGTCGATGCCGCCGAGGTCGATGAACGCACCGTAGTCGGTGATGTTCTTGACGACGCCGTTGACGATCGCGCCTTCCTGCAGGGTCTCGAGCAGCTTCGCGCGCTCCTCGCCCTGCGTGAGTTCGATCACCGCGCGGCGCGAGACCACGACGTTGTTGCGCTTGCGATCGAGCTTGATCACCTTGAATTCGAACGTCTTGCCCTCGAACGGCGTGGTGTCCTTGACCGGGCGCGTGTCGATCAGCGAGCCGGGAAGGAACGCGCGGATGCCGTTGGTCATGACGGTGAGGCCGCCCTTGACCTTTCCGGTGATCGTGCCCTCTACCAGGTCGCCCGACTCCAGCGCTTTCTCGAGGTTGATCCAGGCGGCCAGCCGCTTCGCACGGTCGCGCGACAGGCGGGTCTCGCCGTAACCGTTCTCCAGCGCATCGATGGCGACCGATACGAAGTCGCCCTCCTGGACGTCGAGTTCGCCACGATCGTTGTGGAACTCCTCGATGTCGATGTAGCTCTCGGATTTCAGCCCCGCATTGACGACCACGAAGTTGTGATCGATGCGCACCACCTCGGCGGTGATGACCTCGCCGGCGCGCATTTCCTGGCGCGTGAGCGATTCTTCGAAGAGCTGGGCAAAACTTTCTTCAGCAGCAGCAACAGTGTTCAATTTGAATTTCCGGATTGGTATAAAACACGCCGGGCCGTCGACGTCGTGCCACTTGCGGGCAGTGACGCGCAAGGTCCAGCGGAGTTTTCGTCATGCGAACCTGAACGACGACCATGGCCTTCGCTCGGACCCGCCCCCTTCGGACTTCGACCGGACACACCGCGAGCGGTGGACGTCAGGACTCCGTCCGGCGCCGATAGGCATCGAGCACCGCCTCGACCGTCTGTTCGATCGTGAGGTCGGTGGAATCGAGCAACAGCGCCCCTTGCGCAGGCTTCAACGGCGCGCTGGCGCGCTGCATGTCGCGCGCGTCGCGTTCCCTGAGATCCAGCAAAAGGTCGGTTAGATTAGCAGAAAAACCCTTTTCTATCAACTGCTTATGGCGCCTGATGGCGCGCGACTCCGCGCTGGCGGTCAGGAAGACCTTCAGGGAGGCGTCGGGGAAGATGGCGGTGCCCATGTCCCGCCCGTCGGCGACGAGCCCCGGCGGGCGCCTGAACGAGCGCTGCAGATCGACCAGGGCGGCCCGCAGCGCCGGGTGGACCGCGATCCGGGACGCCGCCGAGCCCACCGCTTCGGCACGGATCGCGTCGGCGACGTCCTGCCCGTCGACCAGGATCCGGCCCTGTGCGAATTGCGGCGCCAGCGCGCGGGCGAGTGCGGCGAGTGCCTCTTCGTCGTCGAGCGGCGTGCCGGCGCGCAGCGCGCGAAGCGCGGCGATCCGGTAGAGCGCGCCGGAATCCAGGTAGTGCCATCCGAAGGCGTCGGCGACCCGCTGCGCGATCGTCCCCTTGCCTGAGGCGGTGGGACCGTCGATCGCGATCACCGGCGGCGCGTTGTCGTCGTGATCGTCGGTCACGCGGCGTCCTCTCTCGTTCGGACCGGCAGGGCTGGCAGCCGTCAGGCGTCGGTCTGCTCGACCGACAGTCCGGCGCGAGATGCCAGGTCCGGGAAGCCGGGAAACGAGGTCGCCACGTTGGCGGTGTCGCGGATCACCAGCCTGCCAGAGGCGCGCGGTGCCGAGATCGCGAACGACATCGCGATCCGGTGATCACCGTGCGACTCGATCGTCGCTCCGCCGAATACCTGCGCCGCGTCGCCGCGGCCCTGCACGACCATTCCGTCCGGTGTGGGCTGCGCGTCGACGCCGAGCAGGCGCAGGCCGTCGGCCATCACCGCGATCCGGTCCGACTCCTTGACCCGCAGTTCCTGCGCGCCGGTGACGACCGTGCGTCCCGTCGCGCAGGCCGCGGCGACAAACAGCGCGGGGAACTCGTCGATCGCCAGCGGAACGAGCTCCGGCGGCACCTCGATGCCACGCAGCGACGCCGCGCGGACCCGCAGATCCGCCACCGGCTCGCCGCCGACCGCGCGCTGACGCAGGACTTCGATGTCCGCGCCCATCAGACGCAGGATCTCGAGCACGCCGGTGCGGGTCGGATTCACGCCCACGTGTTCCAGCACCAGGTCCGAACCGGGCGCGATCGACGCCGCGACGAGAAAGAACGCCGCCGACGAAATGTCCGAAGGCACGTCGATCGACGTCGCGCGAAGCCGCTGGCCGCCCTGCAGCGTGACCCTGCCACCTTCGCGCCGCACCTGAACGCCGAAACCCTCCAGCATCCGCTCCGTGTGGTCGCGCGTGGGCGCCGGTTCGATCACCGAAGTCGCGCCGTCGGCATAGAGCCCTGCAAGCAGCACGGCTGACTTGACCTGGGCGCTGGCGACCGGCATCCGGAACTCGATTCCCTGCAGCTTCGGCACCGGCCGGATGCGCACCGGTGGGGTGCCGTCGGCGGTCTCGATGTCGGCCCCCATCCGGGCCAGCGGCTCGGCCACGCGCCGCATCGGCCGCCGCGACAGGCTCTCGTCACCGACGAGGGTCGAGGCGAAGCGCTGCCCGGCAAGCAGCCCCATGAGCAGGCGCATCGCCGTGCCCGCGTTGCCGCAGTCGAGCGCCGCCTCGGTGCCGCGCAGGCCGTGCAGGCCGACGCCGTGCACGGTGACGTGCCCGTTGCGCGGGCCGTCGATGCGCACGCCAAGCGCTCGAAACACGTTCATCGTCGAGATCGCATCGGCGCCCTCGAGAAAACCCGTCACCTCGGTGACGCCGTCGGCGAGGGCGCCGAGCATGATCGCGCGATGCGAGATCGACTTGTCCCCCGGGACCCGCAAGCTTCCGGTCAAACGGCCGCCGGGCTCGACCCGGAATGCAGAGGGCATGAAAAAGTTCCTGTTGCGGCGAGAAGGGAAGACGGAAACTCGATCCGTCATGCAGACAGGCGTCTGCGAGTTCCCCAGCATTCTAGCGGGACCCACATGGACACCGGAACACCCGATATGTCAACGGTCGAAGGCGCCGTCAAGGCGATGATCCGCAGGATCTCTCGCGAGGCGCGCGGCCAGGAGGAGTCGGTTCCAACGCGCATCCGTGACTGCCGCAGCCGCGCACTCGACGACGCTGCGATCCGGCTGCTCGAAACGCTGCCTCCGTCACTGCGGATGGTCGCTCTGCGCGGCCAGTTCCCGCGAGTCATGAATCGTATCGCCGACGCCTGGAACTCCCCGCGCACTTTTTCCGCGCTCATCGACTCGCTGATACTCGACAGTCGGGGCCAGCGCCAGGGCTTCCCGTTCGAGGTCATGATCGAAATCACCGAACTGCGCGATTACTACTTCTCGATGGTGCGCCCCGAGGCGCAGCCGAGAACGAGCGCGCCCGGGTTCCGCAGCTATCGCTGACGCGCGTCCTGCGCGCGTTCCCGCGTCGGCGCCGCGTGCGGCGCCGCGTGTGGCGCCGCAACTTCGCGTCCGCGATGTTCAGGGCAACCGACGCCGCCAGCGACTGGCCGTCTCGAACCGCTCCACCAGCGCCTGACGGTCCCCGCGACCCAGCGCTTCGACCATCGCGTGGAGTTCGCGCTCGAAGGCCCGCGCGCAATCCAGCACCGCGTCACGATTGTCGAGCACGATGTCCGCCCACAAGGCTGCCGACGAGGCGCCGATGCGCGTCGTGTCGCGCAGGCCGGCGCCGGCGAAACGAAGCGCGTCCTGTGCCTGCGAACCCTGCGCGATCGCGGCGCACAGCGTGAACACCGCCGCGTGCGGCCAGTGCGAGATCTCGGCGAACAGGCGGTCGTGCCGTTGCACCTCCATCTGCGCGACACGCGCGCCGAGCCCCGTCCAGAACCCTGCAACCCGCTCCTGCGCCTGCGGGTCGGTTTCCGGCTCGGGACAAAGCAGCGTGATGCAGCCGTCGAACAGGTCTGCGCGCGACGAGGCCGGACCGTGCGTCTCGGCGCCCGCGATCGGATGCGCCGCGACGAAGCGCGCAAACGCGGGACCGAGCGCCGAGCGCGCGGCCGCAACGATGCTGCGCTTCGTGCTGGCGGTGTCGGTCACGAGCGCATGCGGCGCGAGTTCGCCGGCAATCTGCGCGAGCAGCCCCTGCATCGCAGGGATAGGCGCGGCGAGCACGATCAGATCGGCGCCGCGGGCCGCCGACGCGGCGTCAGGCGCCGCGCTGTCGATCAGGCCCAGCGCCTGCGCGTCGCGCGCGTCGTCACCGGGCGCATAACCGACCAGTTCGGCCGCAACGCCGCGCGCGCGCGCCGCAGCCGCGACCGATCCGCCGATCAGGCCGACGCCGAGAACGGCAACGCGCTGGAAGAGCGGTGTCACGCGGATCAGTACCCGTTCAGGCTGCGACCAGGACCGCTCGGCGCTAGTCGCGACCGAGCGCCTTGGCGAGCGCCGCGAGGAACACGTCGTTCTCCCGCGGAAGTCCCACCGATACGCGCAGCCACTCCGGCAGCCCGTAGTTGGCCACCGGTCGAACGATGACACCGGCGCGCAACAGCCGCTCGTTGACTTCCTTCGCGTCGCCGACGCGCACCAGGACGAAGTTGCCGAAGGACGGGACGTACTCCAGCCCCATCCGGGCGAACGCGGACTGCAGCCGCTGCAACCCCTGCATGTTGATCTCGTAGCTGCGCTCCAGGAAGGCTTCGTCGTCGAGCGCGGCCACCGCCGCGGCTTGGGCCACGGAATTCACGTTGAACGGCTGCCGCACCCGGTTCAGCAGATCCGTCAGCTCGCCCTGGGCGAGCCCGAAGCCGACGCGCAGGCCGGCAAGCCCGTAGGCCTTCGAGAAGGTGCGCGAGATCAGCAGGTTCGGGTGCCGGCGCAGCCACTCGGTGGAATCGAAGCGCAATTCCGCCGGAAGGTACTCGTTGTAGGCCTCGTCGAGCACGACCACCACGTCGGCGGGAACGCTGTCGATGAAGCGCGCCATCATCGGAGCCGGAACGAAGGTGCCGGTCGGATTGTTCGGATTGGCCACGAACACCAGTCGGGTATCGGGCGCGATCGCCGCCGACATCGCGTCGAGGTCGTGCCCGAGTTCCCTGGCGGGAACGACGATCGCCCGGGCGCCCACTTCCTGCGTCGCCAGCGCGTAGACCGCGAACGAGTGCTGCGCGTACACGACCGACTGGCCCGGTTGCACCAGTGCGTGCGCGGCGAGCTCGAGGATGTCGTTGGAGCCGTTGCCCAGCGTCACCCACTCCGCGGGCACGCCGTACTTGCGACAGATCGCCGCCTTCAGTTCGAAGCCGTTGGAATCCGGGTAGCGCGCGAGTTCGCCGACCGAAGCCATCATCGCCTGGCGCGCCGACTCGGGCATGCCAAGCGGGTTCTCGTTCGACGCGAGCTTCACGATGCTCGCCTCCTCGAGGCCGTACTCGCGCGCGAGCTCCGAGATCGGCTTGCCCGCCTGGTACGGAGCGATGCGACGGACGTAGTCCGGGGCGTGGATGCTCATGGTCGTCTCCGGTCAACCGGCGCGCGGGTAAGACCCGATCACCTTGCAATAGGCGGCGTTCGCGCGCAGTTCCGCGAGTGCGCCCGCAACGGCCTGATCTCGCTGATGGCCGATGACGTCGATGTAGAAGTAATACTCCCAGGTCCCCTGGCGAGCGGGACGGGATTCGAAACGCTTCATCGAAACCCCGTGCCTCGCCAGAGGCTCGATCAGCGCGTGCATCGCACCGGCGCGATCGGGCACCGACAGGATCAGCGAGGTCTGGTCGTCGCCTGACGGCGCGCAGTCGTAGTGACCGACGACCGCAAAGCGCGTCCGGTTGTGGGGATCGTCCTGGATTCCGGGCGCCACGATCTTCAGGCCGTAGCGCACGGCGGCAACTTCGCTCGCCACCGCCGCCGTGTGCGGCTCGACCGATGCCAGCCTGGCCGCCTCCGAGTTGCTCGACACCGGCACGCGTTCGATGCCCTGGGCATTGCGGTCGAGCCAGCCGAGACACTGCGCCAGCGCCTGCGAGTGCGCGCAGACGCGCTGCACGCCCTCCATGCTGCCGCTGGCCGTCAGCAGGTTGTGCCGCACCGGAACCGAGACCTCGCCGCAGATCCGCAGCGGCGTCTGAAGAAAGAGGTCGAGCGAGCGGTTGACCGCGCCCTCCGACGAATTCTCGACCGGCACGACGCCGAAGTCCGCCGTGCCCGCCTCGGTCGCGCGAAAGATCTCGTCGATGCTCTGGCAGGCCAGCGGGTCGACGCCGCTGCCGAAATACGCGAGCAGCGCCTGCTCGGAAAAGGTGCCCGGGGGTCCCAGGTACGCGACGCGCATGCGCCGCTCGAGCTCGCGGCAGGCGGAGATCACCTCGCGATAGACCGCTTCGATGGCGGCGCCCGACAGCGGTCCCTTGCTCAGTGATCGCATCCGTGCGATCACCTGCGCCTCCCGCTCGGGACGGAACACCGGGGCATCGATCTCCCGCTTGACCTCACCGACCTCGGTCGCCAGCTGCGCGCGCCGGTTGAGCAGTTCGACGACGCTGGCGTCGACCGCGTCGATCTTCTCGCGCAGGACGGCGAGCCGCGCCTCGACTGGGGGCTTCGGTTCGACGGGCGGATTGCTCATGACATTCGGATCCGGGGCTGCGCAAGGATAGCGATGTTAGCAAACGGGGATTGCCGATCCGCGCACGGCGGGCAGGCGATCCCTGCGCGGCCCCGGGGCTCAGCGGCCCAGAAAGCCCAGCAGAGGACCAATCGTCAGACCGGTTGCCACGGTCGACAAAGTGACGCCGGCGCTGACCGGTGCCAGTCCGGCCTGGTAGCGCTGCGCCAGCAGGTAGGCATTGGCCCCGATCGGCAGTGACGCCGCCACCGTCAGCACCGAGAGCGTCAGCTGGTCCAGTCCGAAGATCCACCGGCCCGCCGCGTAAACGGCGAGGGGCTGCACGAGGCTCTTCATCAGCGTCAATCGGAGTGCTGTGCCCAGTTCGGCGCGCGGGTCGAACTGCACCAGCGAAGCGCCGAGCAGGATCAGGCACAGCGTGGGAGCGGCGCCCCCGATCAGCGAGAGCGTCGCGTCGATCGGCGCCGGCAGCGTCCATCCGGTCTGGGCCCAGGCGAACCCCGCGATGATCGGCACGATCACCGGATGCAGGACCGCCGTCCTGACGACATCGACGAACGTCGCGATCCAGCGAGACCGCCGCGCGTGTGCCCCTTCCCCCGAGAGGTCGCCGGCTGCGCGCTCCCCGATTTCCACGACCAGCGTGGCCAGCGTCAGCAGGAACAGTGCATGCAAGGCGATCAGGGACAGCAGCACCGCCAGGCCGCGCTCGCCGTAGGCCAGTCGCACCAGCGGCACGCCGAGCATCACCAGGTTGCCGTACGTCCCTGACATCCCGAACACGGTTGCCGTCCTTACGCTGGCGCCCCGCCGGCGAAGGACCAGATAGGCGAGCGCGAACAGGGCCACGCCGGTTCCGAAGTAGGCCGCCGGCGCGAGCATCGGGAACGCCGCAAAGTCGGTGCGCGCCATCGCGCGGAACAACAGCGCGGGCAGGAACAGCATGAAGGAAAGATCAGACATCGCCTTCACGCCGTCGTCGCCGACGACGCGCAGCCGCGCCGCGCCGTAGCCGATGGCGATCAGCAGGAATATCGGAAGAAGGATGCTGCTCATCGGACGCTTCGCGTCCCCGCCACGCAGCCCGGGCGCGCAACCGCGGACGGCTGCCCGCGGGGCTGCCCGGCGCGACTCACGAGTCCGCCGCTTCGGGCTCGGCGCCCGCCTCTTCTTCGGTATCGGACTCGACCACGCGCTGCACCCCGGTGAGGGTCGTCCCCTCGTCCACCGAGATCAGGGTCACGCCTTGCGTCGCGCGGCCCATCTCGCGGATCTCCGAAACCCGCGTGCGCACCATCACCCCGCCGGTCGTGATCAGCATGAGCTCGTCACGCTCCTCGACCAGCACGGCGGCGACGACCTTGCCGTTGCGCTCGGTGGTGTGGATCGCGATCATGCCCTTGGTGCCCCGGCCGTGGCGGGTGTACTCGGCGATCGGCGTACGCTTTCCGAAGCCGTTCTCGGTGGCGGTCAGCACCGACTGGCCCTCGTTCTCGGCGACGAGCATCGCGATGACATTCTGGCCGTCCTCCAGGTACATGCCGCGCACGCCGCGCGCCCCGCGTCCCATCGGCCGCACGTCGTTCTCGTCGAAGCGCACCGCCTTGCCGGCGTCGGAGAACAGCATCACGTCGTTCCCGCCGTCCGTCACTGCAGCACCGATCAGGTAGTCGCCTTCGTCGAGGTCGACAGCGATGATTCCGGCCTTGCGCGGATTTGAGAAGTCGGTGAGCGGCGTCTTCTTGACCGTCCCGAGCGCGGTCGACATGAACACGTAGCGGTCCTCATCGAACGACTTGACCGGCAGCACGACCGTGATCTTCTCGTTGTCCGCGAGCGGGAACAGGTTGACGATGGGCTTGCCGCGCGAGTTGCGGGTCCCCTGCGGCACCTCCCAGACCTTCAGCCAGTAGACCCTCCCGCGATCCGAGAAGCACAGGATGAAGTCGTGGGTGTTCGCGATGAACAGCTGGTCGATCCAGTCTTCGTCCTTGGTCGCCGCCGCCTGCCGCCCGCGGCCGCCGCGCTTCTGCGCCCGGTATTCGGAGAGCGGCTGGCTCTTCACGTAGCCGGAGTGCGACAGCGTGACCACCATGTCTGTGGGGGTGATCAGGTCCTCGGTGTCCAGCTCGGTCGCGTTCATTTCGATCACCGAGCGGCGCGCGTCGGCCTTGCTCTCGGCGAACTCGGCGCGGATCGCCGCGAGCTCGTCGCGAATGATCACCGTGATGCGTTCCGGACGCGCGAGCACGTCGAGCAGGTCGGTGATCTGCTCGATCACCTCGCGGTACTCCTGGACGATCTTGTCCTGCTCCAGCCCCGTCAGGCGCTGCAGGCGCATCTGCAGGATCTCCTGCGCCTGGACGTCCGACAGTCGGTAGATGGCGTCGTGCAGCCCCCAGGACGGATCGAGCCCTTCCGGCTTGTAGGCGCTCAGATCCGACCCCGCGCGCGCGAGCATCTCGCCGGCGACGCCGGCGGCCCATTCCCGCGCCATCAACCGCTCCTTGGCCACAGGCGGCGTGGGCGAGGCCTTGATCAGCTCGATCATCTCGTCGACGTTGGCGATCGCCACCGCCAGGCCTTCGAGCACGTGGCCGCGGTCTCGCGCCTTGCGCAGTTCGAACACGGCGCGCCGCGTCACCACCTCGCGCCGGTGCGAGAGGAAGTACTCCAGCATCTGCTTCAGATTCAGCAGGCGGGGCTGGCCGTCCACCAGCGCGACCATGTTGATGCCGAACGTGTCCTGCAGCTGCGTGTGCTTGTACAGGTTGTTCAGGACGATCTCGGGTACTTCGCCGCGCTTGAGCTCGATGACCACCCGCATGCCGGACTTGTCGGACTCGTCGCGGATGTCGGAGATGCCCTCTACCTTCTTCTCGTTGACCAGTTCGGCGATGCGCTCGAGCAGCACCCGCTTGTTCACCTGGTAGGGCAGTTCGTCGACGATGATCGCGCTGCGGTTGCCCTTTTCCATCTCCTCGAAATGCGTCGTCGCGCGCATCATCACGCGCCCCCGGCCGGTCCGGTACCCCTCCCGGACGCCAGCCACGCCGTAGATGATGCCGGCGGTGGGGAAGTCGGGCGCGGGCACCAGTTCGATCAGCTCGTCGATCGATGCCTCCGGACTGCGCAGCAGCAGCTGGCAGGCGTCGATGATCTCGCCGAGATTGTGCGGCGGGATGTTCGTGGCCATGCCGACCGCGATGCCGGCCGAGCCGTTGATCAGCAGGTTCGGCAGGCGCGCGGGGAGCACGGTAGGCTCCCGCTCCTTGCCGTCGTAGTTCGCCTGGAAATCGACGGTTTCCTTGTCGATGTCGGCGAGCATCTCGGCGGCGATCTTCTCGAGCCGGCACTCGGTGTAGCGCATCGCCGCCGGGTTGTCGCCGTCGATGGAGCCGAAGTTGCCCTGTCCGTCGACCAGCGGATAGCGCAGCGAGAAATCCTGCGCCATGCGCACCAGCGTGTCGTAGATCGCGCTGTCGCCGTGCGGGTGGTACTTACCCATCACCTCGCCGACCACGCGCGCGCATTTCACATACGAGCGGTTCCAGACGTTGTTCGACTCGTGCATCGCGAACAGCACGCGCCGGTGCACCGGTTTGAGTCCGTCGCGCACGTCGGGGAGGGCGCGGCCGACGATCACGCTCATCGCGTAGTCGAGGTACGAGCGCCGCATCTCCTCTTCGAGGCTGATCGGCAGGGTCTCTTTTGCGAACTGATCCATTCCGGGAGGCGGTGACGTGTACGGCGGTGAAGGGGCAGGCGCGACGTGCGTCGCCTGCGAATTTGCGCTCAGCCGGATTCGGCAAAAGCCATCGATTTTAACATGCGCCCCTCGTCGAAAGCCGCGGACCTGACCCGCCGCGGACTCGCTCCCACGGGCCGCGCAGACCGCGGCCCGGCGCGGCGCGCCCCCGGACGACGCCCGGGCCCGCCGGGACAGGATCGCGACGCTATGGTTAACTTCACGCCATGCAGCTGATACTCCCCGAGTGGGTCGCCCCGGTGGCGCCGGGCCCCGAAGTGCTCTCCGGTCACGCGATCGTGGTCGACGGCGAGCGCATCCTTGCGCTGCTCCCCGCCGGGCAGGCCCTGGCCCGATACCCCGACGCGCAGCGCCTGGACCTGCCAGGGCATCTCGTCGTACCGGGCCTGGTGAACCTGCACACCCATGCGGCGATGACGCTGCTGCGGGGCGTCGGCGACGATCTGCCTTTGCAGGTCTGGCTCGAACAGCGCATCTGGCCGCTGGAGGGGCGGCTGATGTCGCCGGAGTTCGTCTTCGACGGCAGCCTGCTGGCCTGCGCCGAGATGCTGATGGGTGGAATCACCTGCTTCAACGACATGTATTTCTTCCCGGAGCAGGTCGCCGCAGCGGCCGCCGTTCTCGGGATGCGCGCCTCACTGGGCATCATCGTGCTGGAGTTCGCCTCCGCGTACGGGTCGGGCGCCGCCGAGTACATCCGCAAGGGCCTCGAACTGCGAGACCGGCTCCGCGACGAGCCGCTGGTGAGCTTCTGTCTGGCACCCCATGCCCCCTACACGGTGTCGGACGACAGCTTCGATCGTGTGGTCAGGCTGACCGGCGAACTGGGGCTGCCGGTCCACTGTCATCTGCACGAGACGGCGCAGGAGATCGCGCAGAGCCAGGCCGACAACGGCCAGCGGCCGCTGGCCCGGCTCGCCCGGCTCGGGCTCCTGGGGCCGGAACTGATCGCAGTCCATGCGGTGCACGTGGACGAAACCGACCTTCGGCTGCTCGCCGATCACGGTGCGTCGGTGGCGCACTGCCCCCATTCGAACCTGAAACTCGGCAGCGGCGTGGCGCCGGTGGCGAGGATGCACGAACTCGGGATCAACGTCGGCATCGGCACGGACGGGGCCGCCAGCAACAATCGGCTCGACCTGCTCGGCGAGGCGCGCACCGCGGCACTGCTGGCCAAAGGAACCACCGGCGACGCCGCGACCTGGTCGGCGCACCGGACCCTGCAGGCGATGACGCTGGACGGCGCCCGTGCGCTCGGCCTCGCCGATCGGATCGGATCGATCGAACCGGGCAAGCAGGCGGACCTGGTGGCGATCGGACTGGACGCCCTGGAGACCTCCCCTCTATTCGACCCGGTCTCGCACCTGATCTACGCCGCGGGGCGCGAACATGTGCAGGAGGTCTGGATTTCGGGACGCCACGTTGTGAGAAAGCGACAACTGTCAGATACCGCAGCGGCCGCGCGTGTCAGTCAGGTGGTGAGTCGATGTAGGCTGTGGCACAATCGTGTTAGCGAGGTTCTGCCGGTCGGCATGTAGCCCTGTGGGCTTTTCCGGCCAGGGTCGGCGTCGAATCTGGAAATAATTTACGTGAGGAGAAACATGAATAAGTCGGTCGTATTGTCTTCCCTGGTCGCCGCGTCGCTGTTCGCGGTGTCTGGTTTCGCCGCCGCCCAGAGCGCCGCCTCGATGGAGAACCCGTACGTCATCTCCCCCGACGGTTCGCTCGTGCACAGCGGAACCGGCCTGTGCGTGCGCACCGGCTATTGGTCGATCGCAGCGGCGCAGTCGTATAAGCGCGCCGGCCAGCAATTCCCGGTCGGCTGCGAGTGCGACAAGGATCTGCTGCCCAAGGCAGTCTGCGAGCCGCCGCCCCCGCCGCCGCCGAAGGCTATGCCCGCCCCGGCACCCGCTCCGGCGCCCGCCCCGGCTCCGAAGCCGGCTCCGAAGCCCACGAGCGAGAAGGTCACTTTCGCCGCCGACACGTTCTTCGACTTCGACAAGTCCGTGGTCAAGCCCGAGGGCAAGGCCAAGCTTGACGATCTCGTCGGCAAGCTCAAAGGCATCACGCTCGAGGTGATCATCGCGGTCGGCCACACCGACTGGGTCGGCTCAGACGCCTACAACCAGAAACTGTCCGTGCGCCGCGCCGAAGCGGTCAAGGCCTACCTGGTGAGCAAAGGCATCGAGGCCAACCGGATCTACACCGAAGGCAAGGGTGAGAAGCAGCCGGTCGCCGACAACCGCACCGCCGCGGGCCGCGCGAAGAACCGTCGCGTGGAGATCGAGGTGGTCGGTACGCGCACCCGCTGATCGCGCTGTCCGGTCTACGCCCCGCTGTCGCGGGGCGGTTTGAAAGCCCCGCCCTGTGCGGGGCTTTTTCTTTGGGCGCGCACGGCACGCCCTGCCGGCGAACGCGCGAAGAGGCCGGTTGATTCGGCCACAGCGCCGCAGCAGACTAGAATTGCGCTTTCGCGCCGATTGCCGACCATGACCGAAACCACCGAACAGCACCGCGCAGCCGCCAACGTCGACCAGGCGGAACTCGCCAAGTTCCAGGCGCTCGCTTCACGCTGGTGGGATCCGAACTCGGAATTCCGCCCGCTCCACGAGATCAACCCGTTGCGCCTGGCGTGGATCGACCGGCTTGCGCCGCTCGCGGGCAAGCGCGTCGTCGACGTGGGGTGTGGTGGCGGGATCCTGGCCGAGGCGATGGCGGGACTCGGCGCGCAGGTCACCGGCATCGACCTCGCGGAAAAGCCCTTGAGAGTGGCCGAGCTGCACGGACTCGAGAGCGGCGTGAAGGTTCGCTACGAGCGGATCTCCGCGGAGGACATCGCGGCCCGGGAACCCGGCGCATTCGACGTCGTCACCTGCATGGAGATGCTCGAGCATGTGCCCGACCCTGCATCCACGGTGCGAGCCTGCGCGAGACTCGTGCGGCCGGGCGGCACCGTGTTCTTCTCGACGATCAACCGGAACCCGAAGGCGTTCCTGCTGGCGATCGTGGGTGCCGAATACGTGCTGAACCTGCTGCCCAGGGGCACCCACGCCTTCGAGAAATTCATCAAACCCTCGGAGCTGAACGGTTACGCCCGCTCGAACGGCCTCGAGCCGCTGCAGATGCAGGGCATGACCTACAACCCGCTGACCCGCCAGTTCCGCCTTTCGGAGCGCGACGTCAGCGTCAACTACCTGCTGGCGACCCGCAAGGCCGGCTGAGCCGGGCTCGCCTCGGACGCACGATGATGCTGGGCTTCGTTCCGCAGGCGGTCTTCTTCGACCTGGACGGCACGCTCGCCGACACCGCGGAGGATCTTGCGGCCCCGGTCAATGCGATGCGCGCGGAGCGCGGCCTGGAGCCGCTGCCGCTGGCCCAGCTGCGGCCGTACGCGTCGATGGGTGCGCGCGGACTGATCCTGCGCGGTCTTGGCGTGGAGCGCGAAGCTCCCGAGTTCGAAGCGCTTCGGCTCGATTTTCTGCAGCGCTATGAGCAGGCGATGTGCGTGAGAACCCGGCTCTTCGAGGGCATGGCGCAGGTTCTCGAGGCGCTGGACACCGCAGGCATGCGATGGGGCGTAGTGAGCAACAAGGTCGAGCGCTACGTCAGGCCGATCATGGAAAGCCTGGGCGTGCTGGAGCGCTCGGCCGCCGCGGTCGGCGGGGACACCACCGCGTTCGCGAAGCCGCATCCGCAGCCGTTGCTGCACGCGGCGAGGATCGCCTCGGTCGACCCGCGACGCTGCGTGTACATCGGTGACGATCTACGGGACGTGGAAGCCGGGCGAGCTGCTGGGATGGCGACCGTGGCCGCTGCCTACGGCTTCTGCGGCGACGCGAGTCCGCCTCACACCTGGGGTGCCGACGCGCTGATCGAGCGCCCGATCGAACTCATCTCGGTGCTGGCGCTGAACGCGGGCTGAAGGCGCCGCCGGCCACGCGCTGGACGCGAGGTGGTCGTCGGCCGGCTGTCCGGCGGCTGCGCGACCCCTGGGAACATCCGCGCCGGGAAGTGCGGGAAGTGCATCAGCCCTTTGCGGCAGTCCCCTGCGCCTCGCTCTCGACCCACGCGGTCAACTGGTCCAACAATGCGGCAAGTGCGCCGTTGAAGCCGTCGACCGCAGCGCCCGCGGACTCGCGCGCCACCGGCACGGTCTGCTCGAACGCGCGCCGCGCGAGAAGCTTGCGACTGCGCCAGTGCACCAGCTCGGCGACCATGCCGACTCGCACGCTGCCGGGCGACGACGAGACGTCGTGATAGAGATCCTCGAGCGTGAGGTTGAGCAGCAAGTCACCGCGCACGCCCGCCGTGCTCTGCGCCACCGCGGCAAAACGGCCGCGCGCGGCAAACCGGCGCTCGACCAGCACACCGATACGATTTGCCGGAGGTTCGGTCCAGCCGGCAAATTGATAGTGCGCGCGCGTACCCGGCGCCCGGCTGTAGGCGAGCATGCTGCTCTCATCGAAACTCGACGCGTGCACCGGCGCGATCAGCAGCACCTGCTCGATCGCCGGGCCTCGGTTCCGATCGCCGGCCTGTTGCGCTGCGCTCGCGCCCGCCGCGACGGCGGTCCTATCAGACGCTGCCGCGGCTTCGCCCCCGCTGTCCTCGAGCCGATATGAGGTTCGCGCCGGCGTGTCCCCCCCTCCGATCGACACGCAACCGGCGGCGAGGAGCACCGCCCCCAGCGGAATCCCGAGCGCCACCGCACGCCTGCGCCCGTCGATCCCGCCCGCCACGGCGCGGCTTCGCTGCGACAAGGCGCGGCTCATTTGATCTGCTCCCCCGGCCCGAGCTGGCGTTCGCCCGGTCCAAGCAACGCCGCGCGCGGATCCTGCAGCCGGTCCAGAACCCGCGAGAGCTTCTCGACGCCGACCCGCAGTTCCTGCGCGGTGGCACGCACCTCCAGCACGCCGACGTCAGCCGCGTCCTCGGTGCGCCTGGCGAGCGCACCGACGTCGCGCTCCAGTGTCCGGGTGGCCGAGCCGAGGTCGCGCACGGTGCTCTGCACCTCGCGGATCATGGACCGCGCGTCCTGCAGCGTCGCGTCGGCCTGCTGCGCCAACGGCTCGACGCGGGAGCCGACACGCTCGGCCACGCCGGCAATTGACTCGCTGCTCTTGCGAAACGAGTTGGCCGCGCCGGTCAGCGCCTGAGCGGTTTCACCCAGCGAGTTCGCGGTCCGGTCGAGCGTGTCAAGACGCTGGTTCAGGCCGACGGCGAGATCCCGAACACCGACCAGCACTTCGGTGAAGGCCTTGCGGTTGTCGTCGTCGAGCAGGCTGTCCAGCTTCTTGAGCGACGCTTCCGCGGTGATGACCAGGCTGTTGGCCGTGCGCGCGATCTGTTCGAAGTCCGAAGTGCCCTCGCCGATCACCGGATAGCTCTCACCGTCCGGAACCTCCTCGAGTTCCGGCCCGGGTGGGCTGGGCGTTTCCAGGTTGATCCTCGCGATGCCGGTCACCAGATTGCGCGCCACGACCGCGAGCGTGTTCGTGCTGACCGGAGTGCTGCGGGCGACGCGGATCTCGACGTTTACCCGGTTGATGTTCTTCCGATCGATCGAGAACGTCTCGACGCGCCCCACCTTGATTCCCTGCATGTTCACGTCGCCGCCCACCTGCAGGCCCTCCAGCGACTGGCGCTGGAAGTGGATCGTGTAATAACGGAAATCCGACGCGACGCCGGAGCGCGACAACCATACGGACGCGAACGCGGCGGCGACGATCAACGAGACCAGCACCGCACCGACCAGCGTATAGCGGGATTCAGGCTCCATGCCGCCCTCCTTCGCGTTGCCCGCCATCCGTCTTCACTGCCGCATCCTTGTGCCCGAGCATCGACCTTACCGAGAAATACGCCCTGATCCACGGATCGTCCACCGCCGTGACGTCGTCGATGCTTCCATCCGCGACCACCTTGCCGTTTCCGAGCACGATGATGCGCTCGGCGATCGTCAGCAGGGTATCGAGGTCGTGGGTGACGATCAAGACCGTAATTCCGAGGTCCCGGCACAGGAACTGCAGGAGATGGTCGAAAGCGCGCGCCGTGATCGGGTCCAGCCCGGAGGTCGGTTCGTCCAGGAACAGCACTTCCGGCTCGAGCGCCAGCGCGCGCGCGATCGCGGCGCGCTTTCGCATTCCGCCGGACAGTTCGCTGGGCATCTTGCCTCCGACGTCGGGGGACAGGCCTGCGAGCGAAAGACGCAGATCGACCAGGGGTTGGAGCAGGTCCGCAGGCACTCGCGCGTGCTCGCGGATCGGCGTGGCCACGTTGGCCGCGACATCGAGCGACGAAAACATCGCGCCGTCCTGGAACATCATGCCGAACCTGCGCCGCATCGCCGTCAGTTCCTCGTCGGTGCTGCCCCAGACATCGGTTCCGAGCAGCTGCACCCGACCCGCGCTCGGGCGATGCAGCCCGATCATCTCGCGCAGGAGCACCGACTTTCCGGTGCCGCTGCCCCCGATCAGCGCGACGAGTTCGCCTCGACCGATGCTGAAGCTCACACCGTCGTGCACCACCTGGGTGCCGAAACGCGTCACGATGCCGTCGACCTCGATCACCGGTTCAGCGCGCGTCTGCGCGGCGCTCACAGATCGAGCTCCTGAAGCAATATCGCGATGAAGGCGTCGAGCAGGATCACGACGACGATGCTCTGCACGACGGTCGACGTCGTGTTGATGCCGATCGACCGGGTATCGCGACTCACCGTCAGGCCCATCGAGCAGCCGATCACCGCGACGAACAGCGCGAACACCGGCGCCTTGGCCAGGCCGATCAGGTAGTGGCGCGCCGCGAGCGCGTCCTGCACCCGATCGACGAAGGTCGACGGCGTGATGTCGAGCATCAATGCGCAGACCATCGCGGCGCCCGCCAGGCCCAGCACATCGCCCACGAACACGAGCAGCGGCAGCGCGATGCAAAGCGCGAGGACCCGCGGCACGATCAACACCTGATCGGCAGGCAGTCCGAGTGTGCGGATCGCGTCGATCTCCTCGGTGAGCTTCATCGTACCGAGCTGGGCGGTGAACGCGGCGCCGGAGCGGCCCGCGACGATCGTCGCCACCAGCAGCGGCGAGAACTCCCGCACCATGCCCAGCGATACACCGTCGACGACGAAGATGTTGGCACCGTACTGCGCGGCCTGCAGCCCCAGCAGGTAGGCGACGACCACCCCGATCAGGAACATCACCAGGGCGACCACCGGGATCGCTGTCATGCAGGTCTGACCGAGCTGCGCGAACAGTTCGCGCTGGCGCAGCGAACGTGGCGAAACGACCAGCCGGCCCAGCGCGGCCATGGTGAGCCCGAGGAACCCGAGGTGCGTGATGACGAGGTCGCTCATCTCGACCGCCGCCGCGCCGATGGCGGCGAACACGCCGCGACGCCGGACCGGTTTGCGCGCGCCGGGAGGCTCCATCCGCTCGCGCACCAGTTCGACGATGCGACGGTGCCGATCGTCGAACCCGCTGAGCGACAACGAGTCCAGCTCCGCGCCGGCGCTCGCCAGGCGATTCAGCAGGAGCAGCGCCGCGGCGGTGTCGATCGACGTCAGCGCGGAGCCGTCGACATCGACGCCACGTTGCCCGAGCGGCGGCAGCGCCATCCCGGCCAGCGCATCGGAGAGACGCGAAAGCTCGGCGAGGCGCCAGTCACCGGCGATGTGAAGTTTCGCCGACGTGGTGCCGAGTTCGACGCGACAGGCTTGAACGGCAGGCTCCAATATGTCGGTGTGCAAGGGGGTGGCGGACAGGACCGATACTATCGAAAGTCCTGGGCGCCGCGTGCCGCTCGATCAGTTGCCCGACTCGATTCTCAGCCGGCCCGCGTTCATCGCGTGCATCCGCTCGATCGCATCGTCGCTGACCATCAGGTCGCAGAACAGCGTGCGCTCGTCGGCGAGCCCCTGCGCGAGCGGCCGGTCTGTGGCGCCGCGCACCAGCCGCTTGACGTGAGCGAGCGCGGCCGGCGGCTGCCCCGCGATGCGCTTCGCGATTTCCATCGCGCGCGCCACGGCGGATCCTTCGCAGCATTCGTTGACGAGGCCGAGCCGGGCCGCCTCCCGCGGGCCCACGGTGCGCCCCTGAAGGATCAGCTCGAGCGTTCGCGCCTCACCGATCAGCCGGCTCAGTCGCTGCGTGCCGCCGGCGCCCGGCAGCAGCCCGATGTTCACCTCGGGCAGGCCGATCGGATAGTCGCCGTCCTGGGCGATCCGCAAGTCGCAGGCGAGGGTGATTTCGTAGCCGCCGCCCATCGCCACGCCGTTGATCGCCGCGATGAAGATCCGCTGGCTCGTCTCGATGCGCCGCTGAGCGACATGGATCGACGACTCGGGCACCGGACGCGACGGGTCGAACTCGAGACCGCGCGCGGTCATCGCACGCGCGCGTTCCTCGAGGACGCCCACGTCGTAGTGGCGGATGAACACGCCCTCCTCGGCTCCTGTCAGCACGATGACGCGCAGTTCGGGCTGCGCGTCGATGCGGTCGAGCGCCAACAGCAGTTCGCGCTCGCTCACATGATCCATCGTGCCCCGTGGCGGGTTCTTGAACGCTAGGGTCGCGATGCCCGGTGCGTCATGAGTCGCCCGAATCCGTTCGCCATCCATCAGTGTGTGCTCCCCTGGCCAAGCGGCGCCGTGCCCGCCGCGCACTGTCTTCGAGGGTACCTCAGTCGCCGCGCGGCGAGATGCGCGCCGGACAGGGTGGGCGTCGTCGACCGCCGCGCCGGTCAGCGAATCGGGCGGCTAACCGGTCAGCGAACCGGGCGGCGACAGGTCCGGTCGAGCAGCGACGCCGGCTCCGCCGGCAGTGAGTCACCGCGCCATGCCACCACCTGGTCCGGCCGCACGAGCACGTAGCGAGACCGATACAGTTCACGCAACGCCTCCGAATCGAGCGCGAGCACCCGAACCGGCATGCCGGACGCGTCGAAGGCGCGCTGCAGTTCCGACTCTCGCGCCATCGCGCCGATCGCGAGCAGCGTGAACTCGAAACCGAACCGATCGAACAGCGAGGTGCGCTCATCGAGCCACAAGTGTGGCGCACGTCCGCCGGGCACCGAGGTCGGCTCGTAGGCGTCCGCGCGATCCGCGGGTGGCGCCTCGCCATCGTCGCTGATGATCGGCGAGCCGTCGTAGCGCGCGCCGAAGGTGACGCCCGGGATGTTGAACTCGGCCCGGGCATGCCGCTCGAGGTACGCGCCCGCTTCGGCGCGAATCGCGTCTCCCCGCGGCCCCGGCGCCTCGAGCCCGTCGGGCGGCCGATACAGTCCGATCGAATCGGCGAAGCCCCGCGCGAACCTGGTGTTGCGCAGCGCGACCGGCCGGCGCTCGACCTCGTAACTGTCGAGCAAGGCTTCGTCGGCGATTCCGCGCGAGACCATCGCCAGCTTCCAGCCGAGGTTGACCGCGTCGTCGACCCCGGTGTTGTAGCCCAGGCCGCCGGTGGGCGTAAAGAGGTGCGCGGCGTCGCCGGCCAGGAAGAAACGGCCCGCACGCAGCCTCTGCGCGACCAGGGCGTGGCCCGCGGTCCACGACGATCGCGACAGGATCTCGACGCGGCACTCTCGACCGAGCGCCTGGAAGAACATGGCACGTGCGCGGGCGTCGTCGACATCGCTCGCCTCCTCGCCGGCCTGGAGCTGCGAGTGGAAGACGAACTCGTCGACGCCGTTGATCGCCGGCATGAACCCGCGCCGCTCGCCGTTGAACGCCCAGTACATCCACGCCGGCGGACGGTCGATGATCCGGTAGAGGTCCTGCGAGCGGAAGTGCATCGCGTGCATCCGCCCTCCCATGAAGTCGCGCACGACGCCGGTCTCTCCCGCGTAGCCGATGCCCAGATGCCTGCGCACCGCACCGCGCGCTCCGTCGCAGCCGACGACCCAGCGCGCATGCACGGTGGCTTCCGGGGCCTGCCCGGTGGAAGCGCTCGTGTCGGGCTCG
>JAHEDO010000295.1 GCA_024641185.1 Burkholderiaceae bacterium
CGGGTATCACAGCTTCATGCGCGCGCTGCCCGCGATCCAGCGCGCGCGGCCGGAGGCGGTGACGCTGATCGTCGGCGGCGACGAGGTCAGCTACGGCGCGAAGGCGCCGGCCGGCACGACCTGGAAGCAGCGCTTCCTCGACGAGGTCCAGGATCGCCTGGACATGAGCCGGGTCTTCTTCCTGGGCAAGATTCCGTATCCCGAGTTCGTTACGCTGCTGCAGGTCTCGGCTTGCCACGTCTACCTGACCTATCCGTTCGTGCTGTCGTGGAGTTGCATCGAGGCGATGAGCGCGGGCGCACTGGTGGTCGGCAGCGACACCGCGCCGGTGCGCGAGGTGATCGAGCACGGGCGCAACGGCCTGCTCGTGGATTTCTTCGACACTGACGCGCTGGCAGGCACGGTCGCGCAGGCGCTCGCGGATCCGGCGCGCTACAGCGCGCTGCGTGCGGCGGCGCGCGAGACAGCGACCCACGGGTACGATCTGCACAAGGTCTGTCTGCCGAAGCAGCTCGCACTGCTGCGCGTGGTCGCGGGAGGACGCGCCGAGGAATTCAAGGCGGCGACCGCAGGCAGCGCGGGCAACGCAGGCAACGAAGACAACGAAGACAACGAAGACAACGAAGACAACGCGGGCAACGCGGGCAACGAAGACGACGCGGGCAACGCATCCGGCGAAACCACCGCGACACGAATTTCCGCCGGAGACTGACGATGCGACTTACGATCGGATACAGCGACTCGGAAGACCGGGTCTGGATGCGCATCGAGGGATCGAGCGCGAACTGGTGGCTCACCCGACGGCTAGCGCTCGCCCTGATCCGCCAGTGGGCGACGCTGGTCGAGAAGAGCTACACCGACGAAGGTCTGAGCATGCCGTCGCCGCAGGACGACACCGCGGCGACCGCGGGGCGTGCGCGCAGCGCGCACAAGGCGGCGGTGGCGTCCGCCAAGCCGGTCGCACCTGTCGGCAGGCCCGCACCGGGCGTCGAGACGGTCAACCGGACGGTCTCGAGCATCGATCTGACGGTGAAGCCCAATCGCTTCGATCTGGTGTTCAAGGGGGCGGGCGCGCAGGACGCGGTCCGGCTGAGCCGGGACGAGGCGCACAGGATGCTGGCGGCGCTCTGCGATCGGTGCAGAACGAACGGCTGGTTCAATGCCACGCTGCCCGGCTGGCTGGTCGGCGACGCTGGCGCGGCGGGTTCGCAGGGTTCCGCCAGGGGGACCCCGTCGCCTGGCGCGGGCGCACCACCGGCTGTCGCGGGCTCACCGGGTCAGACCGATGGTCCGGGCGGTGACGAGCCATCCGAAGGGAAAGAGCGGCGCTGACCCCGGCTCGCCGCGGTCGGAGTACTTCGCGCGTTATCTCGCGGCAGGACTCGACGCCAGGGCGGTCGCGCCCAGCGCCGCGTCGAGCAGGCCGAGCGACGATTCGTCGAGTCGATCGGTCGCGCTCATCAGGCGGGCCCACATCACCAGCGCTCGTGCATTGGACTGTTCCAGGTCGCGACGGGCATCGGCCTCCTGGCCGAGCGCGATGGCTTCGTCCACGCGGGTCGCGCTGCCGGCCAGGGTGCCGAGCCGGGCCGCGTATGCGGCGAGCTTCGCGGCGTCGATGACGCGCAGCGCGGCGTCCGCCGAGGCCCGCGCCGCGTCGAGCATGTGCCAGTCGCGCTCGACCTGCAGCTTGATCTTCAGCTTCGCGGCGTCGAGTTCGCTCTCGGCGCGCCGCAGGTTCGCCAGCGCCTGCCGCACCGAGGAGTCGACCGCGCCGCCCGCATAGATCGGCAGGTTCAACTGCAAGCCGAAGCGCGTGGTGTCGTAGCGCTGGTTGATCGTCACGTCGGTGTCGCTCTGGCTGCGCGTGCGGCTCGCGTACAGATCCACGGTCGGGTAGTGGTCGGCGCGGACCTTGCGGGCTTCCTCGCGCGCGGCGTCGACGCCGTGCTCCAGCGCGCGGATCTGGCCGCTGGTTGCGACCGCCATCGCCTGCCAGTCGGCGAGCGTCGAGGGGTCCAGGCGCAAGCGCGCCACCCCGTCGGCCGCGACCGTGGGCTGCGTCGGGCGCGGCCCCTCGCGCCCGGTGGTCTGGCGCCAGCCGAGCATCGCTGCCTGCAGTTGGCCCTGCGCTTCGGTGCGCCGCGCCTGCGCCTGCGCGAGCCGCCCCTTTGCGGTCTCGACGTCGACTCTCGTGGTGTCTCCGCCCCGCAGCGTGCGCTCGGCGGCGTGCAGCACGAACTGCTCCGTGGCCACGCGCGCCTCTGCGGCCTCGACCTCCGCGCGGCTTGCCGCCCACTCCGCGTAGGCAGCGACCACGCGCAGCGCGAGATCCTGCCGTGCCGCCGTCAGATTGGCTTCGGCGTAGGCCTCCTGCGCCTTGCCTTGCGCGTAGGTCGCCCAGTTGCGCATCCGGAACAGCGGCTGTCTCACCTGAAGCGAATAGTTGTACGTGTCGTACCGGTCGAAGCTCTGCGTCGGACCCGTGCCGCTCGCCAGTTCGCGGTCGGTCTCGGCACGGCCTCGCTGCGCGCTGAACGAGACCTGGGGCAGCAGACCGGCCAGGCCCTGGGCGCGCGCCTCGACCCCGGCGTCGCGCGTGGCGATCGCAGCCTGCCAGTTCGGTTCGTAGGCCAGCGCCGCTCGGAAGTCGTCGAGCAGCCCGCCGGCGAACGCGCCCGCGGGCAGCGCTGCCTGCAACGAAAGGGCGAATGCGAGCGCGATTGCGCGCGCCCGCATCAGTGCTCCTTCATGCCGCGCGCGAAGCGGTCCGACAGCGGCTTGAACAGGTACTGCAGAAGGCTGCGCTCGCCGGTGACGATCAGTGCCTCGACCGGCATGCCGGGCTGCACCTGCGTGTAGCCCAGATCCGCGAGCGCCTTGGTCGGCACTTCAATGCGTGCGACGAAGAACTGGTTGCCCTTGTCGTCTGTGAGCAGGTCGGCCGATACCGTGACGACCTTGCCCTCGACCACCGGCGTCAGCTTCGGATCGAGCGCGGTGAAGCGCAGTTGCGCGGTCAGACCGGCGCGCACGTGCTTGATCAGCAGCGGCGAGACCTGTGCCTCGACGATGAACGAATCGCCCGCGGGAACGATGTCGGTGACCCGTCCGCCCGGGCCGATCACGCCGCCGATGGTGTGCGTCTGCAGGCCGACGACCACGCCGTCGACCGGCGCCCTGACCTCGGTGCGCGCGAGCTCCTGCGTCAGCGCGCTCAGCTTCTCGGAGGACGCGCGCGCGTTCTGCGAGGCGTCGGTGAGCTGGGCCTCGACCTCCTTGCGGTACTCCTGCTCGCGCATCGTGGCGCGCGCCCGCGTCTCCGCGATCTGGTTGCGCAGCCGGGCGACGTTCGCCAGCCCGTCGGCGCGAGACGCCATCGCCATCGTGCGCTGGCGCTGAAGGTCCTGATAGCGGTT
>JAHEDO010000079.1 GCA_024641185.1 Burkholderiaceae bacterium
TCGCTTCGCGCCAGGGTCCGGGTCGCGTGCAGCAAGGGCACCTACATTCGAACGCTTGCGCAGGACATCGGCGAGCGGCTGGGCTGCGGCGCTTATCTGAGCGCGCTCAGGCGTGAGCGGGTCGGTGCGCTGCGGGTCGAGAATGCGGTCAGCCTCGAGCAGTTGGAGGCCATGTCCGCCGAGCAGCGGCTGAGCAGCCTTGCACCGGTCGATTTCCTGCTCGCGGGCCTGCAGAAGGCCGAACTCGACGATGCCTACGCACGCCGATTTCTCCATGGGCAGCGCCTGCGAATCGCGCCTGCGGGCACCCGGGTGCGCGACGGTGCACGAGACGAGCGGGTCCGCGTCTACTGTCGCGGCGAACTGCTCGGCGTGGCCACCGTCGAAGACGGCGTGCTGGTGCCGGCGCGTCTCGTCGGGACCGCAGCAAACAACATCACCATGATCGAATCCTCCTCCGGAACCGGATACCCACAATGACATCCCAGATCAGAAACATCGCGATCATCGCGCACGTCGACCACGGCAAGACGACGCTGGTCGACCAGCTGCTGCGCCAGTCCGGCACCTTCCGTGCCAACCAGCAGGTGGCCGAGCGGGTCATGGACAGCAACGACCTCGAGCGCGAGCGCGGCATCACCATCCTCGCGAAAAACTGCGCCGTCGAATACCAGGGCACGCGCATCAACATCGTCGACACGCCAGGCCACGCCGACTTCGGCGGCGAGGTCGAGCGGGCGTTGTCGATGGTCGACGGCGTGCTGCTGCTGGTCGACGCGGTCGAAGGGCCGATGCCCCAGACCCGCTTCGTCACCCGCAAGGCGCTCGCGCTCGGCCTGAAGCCGATCGTCGTCGTCAACAAGATCGACCGGCCGGGCGCGCGCCCGGACTGGGTGGTGAACCAGACCTTCGATCTCTTCGACAAACTCGGGGCAACCGAGGAGCAGCTCGATTTTCCCGTGGTCTACGCGTCGGCGATCAACGGCTTCGCCCTTGAAAGGCTCACCGACCTTCCCGAAGCCGGCGTCGACGGCCCGGGTGTCGCGGTCTCCCTGGGACTTTCGATGAAGCCGCTGTTCGACGCGATCCTGCGCCAGGTACCGGCGCGGTCGGACGACCCCGAAGGTCCGCTGCAGTTCCAGATCTCCGCGCTCGACTACTCGAGCTACGTCGGCAAGATCGGCATCGGGCGGATCGAGCGCGGCCGCGTGCGCACCGGGCAGCAGGTGCTGGTGCTCTACGGTGATCCCGCTTTGACCGGCGTCGCGCCGATCACCGCGAAGGTCAATCAGGTACTGCGCTTCAAGGGACTCGAGCGCATCGTCGTCGACGAGGCCCAGGCCGGTGACATCATCGCGATCAACGGCATCGAGGCGCTGGATATCGGCTCCACCGTCTGCGACGTCCAGCGACCGGAGGCGCTGACGCCGTTGTCGGTCGACGAACCGACGATGACGATGGAGTTCCTGGTGAACACGTCTCCGATGGCGGGTCGCGAGGGCAAGTACGTGACCAGCCGCCAGATTCGCGAGCGCCTCGAGCGCGAGCTGAAGGCGAACGTGGCGCTGCGCGTGGAGTTCACCAGCGATTCGGACACCTTCGTCGTGTCCGGGCGCGGCGAGCTGCACCTGACGATCCTGATCGAGAACATGCGCCGCGAGGGCTACGAACTCGCCGTCTCGCGTCCCAAGCCCAGGCTGCGCACCGTCGACGGCGAGCGGCAGGAGCCCTACGAGCTCCTCGCGATGGATCTCGAGGATACGCACCAGGGATCGGTGATGGAGCTCCTGGGCCGCCGGCGAGGCGAGTTGCAGCTGATGGACCCGGACGGCAAGGGGCGGGTGCGGCTCGAGTACCGCGTGCCCGCGCGCGGGCTGATCGGGTTTCACAACGAGTTCCTGAACCTGACGCGCGGCACCGGTGTCATCAGCCACGTGTTCGACGACTACGGACCCTGGGCCGGCGACATCGAGGACAGGCGCAACGGGGTGCTGATCTCGGGGGACGACGGCGACGCGGTGGCCTACGCACTGTGGAAGCTTCAGGAGCGCGGCCGCATGTTCGTCAAGCCGGGAGATGCCCTGTACGAGGGCATGATCATCGGCATCCACACGCGCGACAACGACCTGGTGGTGAACCCGGTCAAGGAGAAGAAGCTCACCAACGTGCGCGCCTCGGGCAAGGACGAGGCGATCGTGCTGACCCCTCCGATCCAGCTCACGCTGGAGAAGGCGGTCGAGTTCATCGCCGAGGACGAACTGGTCGAGATCACGCCCAAGAGCATCCGCTTGCGCAAGCGCCTGCTCAAGGAGCACGAGCGCAAGCGCGCAATGCGCGAAAGCGAGGCCGCCTGACGGCGGGATCGGGCGGGGCGTCGCCCGCGGCAGCAAGGGCCGGAGGGCGCCGGGGGCGTGCGCACCCGCCGCGGCGAGACGTCCGGCCGGTGGATCGGGTGCCAGGTCGGGGGAATGACGATGAGCCCAAGCACGACTGGGAACGGGTGGCCGCGCTTCAGCGCCGATGCCGATCGCGCCGAGCGCGAGGACTTCGTCCCGTTCATTCATGAACTCGCCGCGGCGAGCGGGGCGGTGATCCGGGAGCACTACCTGACCGGGGTCAGGGCCGAATCCAAGGCCGACGCATCACCGGTCACGATCGCCGATCGCGGCGCCGAGCGGGCGATGCGCGACCTGATCGCGCGACGCTATCCCGACCACGGCGTGCTAGGGGAGGAGTTCGGCGAGACCCTTCCTGATGCCCGCTATCGCTGGGTGCTCGATCCGATCGATGGCACGAAGGCCTTTCTCGCCAATTGCTACATCTTCGGCACCCTGATCGCGCTGCTGCGTGATGGCCGGCCGATCATCGGAGCGATCACGAGCCCGTTGGTGGGGCACGTGCTGATCGGCACCGCCGGCGAGACCCGCCTGGGAGATCGGGTGATGCGTGTGCGGCCCTGCGACCGGATCGAGGACGCGCTTGCGCTCACCACCGATCACCGCGAGGTCGCGCAGCGGCGCGACGGCGCGGCCTTCGAACAGCTGATCTCCCGGGTGAGGCTGTATCGCGGCTGGGGCGATTGCCACGGCTACTTTCAGGTCGCCACCGGGGGTGCCGACCTGATGCTGGACCCGGCGCTAAGCGCCTGGGACATCATGGCGCTGGTGCCCGTGATCGAGGGGGCCGGTGGGCGGATCACTGATTGGCGGGGCGACGATCCGGTCGGTTCGGACTCCGTCATCGCGAGCGCGGGATCGATCCACGCCGAAGTGGTCCGGCTTCTGAATCCCTGAAATCGGCGCGGCGGCGGAGATCGGCGCGGTCGCCGCGCGGCACCGATGGGCCGCGCATCACGGGCGAACGGTCAGTCGGACGGAGTCTCGAAGTGCGTGACGACCTGCCAGGATCGCCCCTCTGGGCGTGAATCGACACTCGAGCGTGTTGACAAATACAACATCGACTTGCGCTGCAGCGATTTTTTTGATTTCACCTATTGGCGTGGAGCGCAATACAGGTCATTCTTCCGCTTGCGAAATACGGCTGCTTTGAGCCGGGGTTTTCGAGCGATCGGTCGACGACCGAACCCACATTCTGACGGAGGGATGAACATGGCAACTGCCAAGGGCGCCGCAACGAAGGCTGCCAAGAAACCTGCGAAGGCGCCGGCCAAGAAGGCGGCGGCGAAGAAACCTGCGGCGAAGAAGCCGGCCGCCAAGAAGGTAGCGGCGAAGAAGCCCGCGGCCAAGAAAGTCGCGGCGAAGAAACCGGCCGCCAAGAAGGCTGCACGCAAGCCGAACCCGGCCTTCATGATGGCGCTCACGCCCAGCGCCGCCCTCGCTGCGATCGTCGGCAACAAGCCGCTTCCGCGCACCGAGGTCGTGAAGAAACTGTGGGAGTACATCAAGAAGGGCAAGCTGCAGGACGCGGTGAACAAGCGGATGATCAACGCCGACGCTGCGCTGAAGGAAGTCTTCGGCAAGGCCCAGGCTGACATGTTCGAGATGCAGCGCCTGCTGAAGAAGCACCTGAAGTAATGCGAGGTCGGGCGGCGGCGAAAGCCGCTCGCCTGATCCGGCCGACGGCCGCCTGCGGGCGGCCGTTTTCTTTGCGGCGATCCGCCGCGGGCGGCCCGCGCCGTCCGGCGAGCATCGCTCGGGCGAGCATCGCTCAGGCGGGCTCGCTCCGCAGGGCTCGCTCGGCAGGGCTCGCTCAGCAGGGCTCGCTCAGCAGGGCTCGCTCAGCAGGGCTCGCTCAGCAGGGCTCGCTCAGCAGGGCTCGCTCGGCAGGGCTCGCTTAGCCGGGCTCGCTTAGCCGGGCGACGGGCGTGTGTTCGACCAGTACCCAGGGCTGGCGTAGGTGTTCTTCAGGTGGTCGATGAACATCCGGACCCGTAGTGGCAGGTGCCTGCGCTGGGGAAACACCGCGTAGATCGCGTTGTCCGGCGCCGCGAACGCGTCGAGCACGGTGACGAGCGTCCCGGCCGCGAGGTCGTCGCGCACCTCCCACATCGAGCGCCAGGCGAGGCCGCGGCCAGCCAGCGCCCAGTCGTGCAGCACCGCCCCGTCGTTGCACTCCATCGCTCCCGATACCCGCACCGGCGTCGGCTTTCCGTCGACGGTGAACAGCCAGCCGCGCGCCTGGTTGCCATAGGTGCCGAAAGTCAGGCACTCGTGCTTCGCCAGGGCATCGGGGTGCGAGGGCACGCCGCGCTCGGCCAGGTATCGCGGGCTCGCGACGACGACCCGCTGGTTCGCCGCGAGCTGCAACCCGACCAGGCTCGAATCGTCCAGTTGTCCGATACGGATCGCGACGTCGATTCCCTCGTTCACGATGTCGGCAAGCCGGTCGGAGAGGTCGAGCGAGATCGTCACGTCCTGGTTGGCGTCCAGGAACGGAGCGACCAGCGGCGCGACGTGCCGTCGCCCGAAGCCGGCCGGCGCCGTCACTCGCACGTGGCCACTCGCCTTGACGCCGCCCAGCGACACGGACGCTTCCGCGTTGTGGAAGTCGTTGAGCACCCGCTGGCAGTCCTCGAGGAAGGCGCTGCCCTCGAATGTCAGCGTGACGCGCCGTGTGGTCCGGACCAACAGCTTGACGCCCAGCCGGGCTTCCAGCGCATCGATGCGGCGACCGATCATCGCTGGCGCGACACCTTCGGCCTGAGCGGCGGCCGACAGGCTGCCGCGGGTCGCCACGGCGACGAAAGTCTCTATCTGTTTGAACCGGTCCATGCGGCGGCATTCTTGCAGAAAACCGGGTCAGCAGTCCCCCAGCGGTCGCCAAGGACCGTTCGGCGACGCCACCGGCGCGCCGACAGGCCGTTCAGCGCTGCGGGAGTGGCCGCAACGCGTCGCGGAACTTGCGCAGCACGTCGAACTCGCCGCGCCGTTCGAACGGGATCGTGAATACGCCGTCGCCCCAGCTCGCGGAACCCTTGAGCCGATACGACAGCTCTGTCAGCTCCACCAGCGAAAGATCGCGCACGAACGCGACCAGACGGGAGGTCGGCACGGTGAATTCCACCGGCACCGGCTGCGTTGCGTTGGGCGCGAGAACTACCTTGCGCTGAACGGCGTTGCCCGAGGCGAACGGGCGGCCAAGCAGATCGAGCTCGAAGCGCAGGTCAGTTACCGGGACCTGATAATCGTTGAGGTTTTGCGCTTCCAGCGTGAGCGCGAACCGGACCTCGTCGCGACCGACGTCGCGAATCACGAAGTCGCTCACCGACAGACGCGGGGGGGTCATCCCCGGCGGCGGCACCCAGGCGCAACCAGACGCCAGGGCGCCTGCCGCGAGCGCGACGCAAACCGCAGCGAGCGCCAGGCGGCGGCGTGCGGGGGAGCGATCTGCAGGCGGCGGGTTCATTGTCCGTTGACCGAGGGTGTTGACCGAGGGCATTTGCCGATTATAGGGTGCGGCACGGAACGGCCCAGGGTTCGCTCTGCACTTCGGCGTGCTCCGGCTGCGTGATCACCAGGCCGAAGCGTCGTCGGGCCGCGCGCGCAAGCGCGAGCAGTGCGCGATCGCGGGTCAGTAGAAAGTGCGCGGACTGCGCCACTGCGAGGTCGACGAAGCGCTGGTCGTCAGGATCGCGGCAGATCAGGCCGCAATCGGGTGCGCGAGGCGCGAGCGTGACCGCTGCGTCGAATGCGTCCAGCTGGCTGGCGACACCGGGCGGCGTCCCGCCGCGGCGCGACCGGCTCGCGAGTCCCTGTGCGATCAGCCGAGGGCGCGAGAGGACGTCTGCCAGTTCGGCGCGCGCTTCGGCGCAGGCCAGGATATGAAGACGGTCGCCTCGCTGCGCGTCGCGAACCGCCGTGACGCGCGGATCGTCGAACAACAGCCAGTCGAGCCAGACGTTGGTGTCGAGCACCGCTTTACTGCGGTCAGCCTTGCGCACAGCCGTTCCAGCGAGTTCCGGATTGCATGCACGGCGATCGTACCCTGATCGAGCAGATGTTTGCGGATGGGATGCGGTGATGCCGGGAAGACTCCTGCAGGGGAGCCTTCTCCCGCGACGGCGGATCAGATGATCCGTGGCTCGGGCTCGAGCAGCACTCCGAAGAGATCCATCACCGATGCGCGGATCCGCATGGCCAGCGCCAGGAGCTGCGCGCCGCTGGCGTGGCCATGATTGACCAGTACGAGCGCATGCTCTGCATGGACGCCCGCGTCACCCTCTCGTGCGCCCTTCCAGCCGCAGCGTTCGATCATCCATGCGGCGGAGAGTTTGACGCCGTCCTGCACGGGCCAGCACGCAAGGCCGGGGTAGCGCGCGCAAAGGGCCTGCGCCTGGGCCTTCGCGACCACCGGATTCTTGAAGAAGCTCCCCGCGTTGCCGAGCACGGCGGGGTCCGGGAGCCTGCGCCGGCGGATCGCACTGACGGCGCTGGCGACGTCCGTCGGTGTGGGCATGTCGCAGCCGGCGCGCTCGAGCTCCGCGCGAAGGTCGCCGTAGTCCAGGCGCAGCCGCGGTTCGCGCGAGAGCCTGAATCGCACTCGCACGATCAGCCAGCGCAGTCCGTCCGGGTGCCTGAACAGACTGTCGCGATAGTCGAGGCCGCAGTCCTCCGGGGCGAACTCTCGCGCGGCGCCGCTGCTCAGGTCGATCGCGGTCAGACCGGCGAAACTCTCGCGCATCTCGACCCCATAGGCGCCGATGTTCTGAATCGGACTGGCTCCCGCGCTGCCCGGTATCAGCGACAGGTTTTCCAGCCCGCAAAGCCCCTGGGCCAGCGTCCACTGCACGAAGGGGTCCCAGGGCTCGCCGGCCTCGGCCTCGACCAGGACACCGTCCGCACGCTCGTCGAGGATACGGCGGCCGGTCGTCTGGATCCTGAGGATCGTGCCCTCGAAGTCGGCGGTGAACAGCAGGTTGGTGCCTCCCCCGAGAATCAGTCTGGGCCCGTGCGCGGCGCTCGCGTCGATCGCTTCGAGAACGTCCGCGGAGTCGTCGAGAGTGACCAACCTCGCGGCGCTCGCCATCACGCCGAAGCTGTTCAGCGAAGCGAGCGGCGCGTTCTCGAGGAAGGAGATTGTCATCTTGCCGCCAGTGGTCGAGACCGATTCGAGACGGGGCGCAGGCTCGGAGTGGTCAGTCGCAACTTGCTTCCGAAGGCTCGGGTGACTCGTAGTCCCGGTGCGGGGGCAAAGGCGGAGCCTGGCGCGTCGGAGGCGATCAACTCGGCTGGTAGGCGAGCCGAACGTACACCGGCGCGTAGGCCTCGGCCTGTGTGATCTCGACCAGCGTTTCGCGCGCGAGCTCCAGCAACGCGATGAACGTCACCACTGCCACCGGCACACCCTTCTCGGGATCGAACAACTCCTGGAACTCGGCAAAACGGCGATGCTGCAGCGTGCGCAGCACCGCGGTCATGTATTCGCGCACCGAGAGCTCCTCGCGGCTGATCCGGTGGTGCTGCGTCAGGCGCGCGCGGCGCAGGACGTCGATCCATGCGGAGTGCAGATCGACCACGTTGACCTGCGGCAGCTGTGCAGCCGTCGCCTGTTCGACGTAAACCTGGGCGCGAAAGAAATCGCGGTCGACTTGCGGGACGGAGTCGATCTGCTGCGCACCGAGCTTGATCCGCTCGTATTCGAGCAGCCGGCGCGCGAGCTCCGCACGGGGATCCTCCACCTCCTCGCCGGTGTCGGCCTTTCTGACCGGCAACAGCATCCGCGATTTGATGTCGATCAGCAGCGCCGCCATCAGCAGATATTCCGCGGCGAGCTCGAGGTTGTGGTTGCGGATCTGGTCGACGTAGGCCAGGTACTGGCGCGTGACGTCGGCCATCGGGATGTCGAGGATGTTGAAGTTCTGCCTGCGGATCAGATACAGCAGAAGGTCCAGCGGACCCTCGAAGGCGTCCAGGAAGATCTCGAGCGCATCCGGCGGGATGTACAGATCGCGCGGCAGCTGCAGCACAGGCTCGCCGTACAGGCGAGCCACGATCTTGAGCTCCAGCTGCTGCGCCTCGCCCTCGAAGGCGTCGATCGGCGCGTCGGCCCCGGGTTCGATCGGCGTGTCGGACGGCGAGTGCGCGCTCGTGGTCCCGGTGTGCAAGCTCAGTCCTTGGTCTGGTAGACGTAGGGCTGCTGCGCCACCCGCGAGGCCTGCTGGCGGCTCGTCGTGTCCGGATCCTGCGGGCGATCCCACCAGATGGCCCGGCCCTTGCGCTGCTCATCCTCGATGTGCGGCTGGGCCTTCATGAGTTCGCGAAGAAAACGGGTGATGTCGGATTCATACATGGTCGGGAATCTCCTGCGCCATTTTAAGGCATCCGCGCCGCCGGACGCGCCGGTTTCATTCTGATGGGAGGCGCCTGGACATTGTGATCGTGGACGTCGTGGCCTGGTTCTGCGAGGCGAGCCGAACCGAATCGTCGATCTCGAACCCGAGGTCACGATAGAAGAGGATCAGTTGAGGCTGGTCCGTCCGGATGCCGAGTCTCAACGAACGCGCTCCGGAGCGTCGGGCGGCACCGTCGACCGCACCCATCAGCGCGGCTCCGAGCCCGCGACGCCGCAGCGGTGCGAGCACGCCCAGTCGTTTGACCTCCCAGGACGTCGGGTCGTCGGGGCTCGGGAAATGGCGGACGCTGCCCGACGGTTCCCCGTCGACGAGCAGGATGAAGCCTCCGCCCCGGGCGAGGACGCCTGCGACGTAATCGACCGTCTCGGCGAACAGCGAGGAACTGGCGTCGATCGTGCCGCGCCACGCCTGGCGCGACAGGCGGTGGATCAGTTCGGCGTCGTCCCTGCTGGCAGGCCGGATCTCGACATTCATCGCACCTTCATCCCGGCGTCGCCGCCGTCGTCCGGCGACAGCAGGAAGATGCCGGGAGCGCGGGACGGATCGTCGAATGAGGCCGCCAGCACCATGCCTTCGGACAGTCCGAACTTCATCTTGCGCGGCGCCAGGTTGGCGACCATGACGGTGAGCCTGCCGACCAGCTGATCGGGCGCATAAGCGGCCTTGATCCCGGCGAACACGGTGCGCGGCGCGCTCTCGCCGCAATCCAGCGTCAGCCGAAGCAGCTTGTCCGACCCTTCCACCGCCTCGGCGGCCACGATCCTGGCCACGCGCAGGTCGACCTTGGCGAAGTCGTCGATCGAGATCGTCGCCGCACCCGGAGCCTGTCCGGCAGCAGCGCTCGCGGCCGCGCCTGTCGCGACGCCGGTCTTTGCCGCCTTCGCCGATTTGCCGCCGGCACCGGCGGTTGCCCCGGCCGTCTTTGCGGTTGCCGGCTGCGTGGTCCCTGGTGCGGGCCCGGCGGGCTCGAACAGCGCGTCCAGCAGTTTCGGGTCGACCCGGGTCATCAGATGCTCGTAGCGCGCGACCCGCGCCGGCGGCGCACCCAGGTCGTCCCAGCGCAACGGTGCGCAACCCAGGAAGGTCTCGGCGCGCGCCGCCAGATCGGGCAGCACCGGCTTGAGCCATATCGTCAGCGCGTGGAAGCCGGCGACGCTCACCGAGCAGACCTCGTGAAGGCGCCGGCGTTGCGACGGGTCCTTGGCGAGCTCCCAGGGTTTTTCGGCATCGAAATGCTGGTTGACGCGATCCGCGAACTCCATCGCGGTTCGCAATGCACGCCCGAACTCCCGACCCTCGAGGCAGCGAGCGATCTCCTGCGAGTGCCGCGGCTCCTCGAACGCTTGCCAGGCCTCGAGCTTGCCCACGTCGACCAGTTCGCCGTCGAAGAAGCGCGCGAGGAAGCTCGATGCGCGGCTCGCAATGTTCACGTACTTGCCGACCAGGTCGCTGTTCACCCGGGCGACGAAGTCGTCCGGATTGAAATCGACGTCCTCGACCCGCGCGTTCAGCTTTGCAGCGATGTAGTAGCGCATCCACTCGGGGTTCATTCCGATGTCGAGGTAGCGCAGCGGTGAGATCCCGGTGCCGCGGGACTTGCTCATCTTCTCGCCGCTCACCGTGATGAAGCCGTGCACGAACACGTTGTCCGGCGCCTTGCGGCCCGAAAAGTGCAGCATCGCCGGCCAGAACAGCGTGTGGAAGTAGATGATGTCCTTGCCGATGAAGTGGTACTGCTCGACGGTCGGGTCGGCGACGAACTGCTCGAAGGTCTGGTCGGTCTGCGCCGCCGCCTGCCCCTTGTCGAAGTGGTTCTTCAGGCTCGCGAGATATCCGATCGGCGCATCGAGCCACACGTAGAAATACTTGCCCGGCGCGTCCGGAATCGGGATCCCGAAATAGGGTGCCTCGCGCGAAATGTCCCAGTCGCCCAGACCCTGGTCGCCCTCGAGCCATTCGCGCGCCTTGTTTGCGACCTCGGGCTGCAGCCTGCCGCTCTGTGTCCAGCCCCGCAGGTAGTCCACGCAACGCTGGTCCGAGAGCCGGAAGAAGAAGTGCTCCGATTGGCGCATGACGGGCGCCGCGCCCGACAGCGTCGAGTACGGGTTGCGCAGGTCGGTGGGCGCGTAGACCGCGCCGCACACCTCGCAGGAATCGCCGTACTGGTCCTTGGCGCCGCACTTGGGGCATTCGCCCTTGATGTAGCGGTCGGGCAGGAACATCCCCTTGACCGGGTCGTAGAACTGCTCGATCGTGCGTTCCGCGACCAGGCCCGCGGCTCGCAGGTTGCGGTAGATGTCCTGCGACAGTTCCACGTTCTCGGGTGAGTGCGTCGAGTGCCAGTTGTCGAAGGAGATGTGGAAGCCCGACAGGTAGCGTGGCCGCTCGGCGGCGATCCGTCCGACCAGTTCCTCGGGCGATACGCCCTCGGACTCGGCCTTGAGCATGATCGGCGCACCGTGTGCGTCGTCGGCACAGACGAAGTGCACCTCGTGGCCGCGCATGCGCTGGAATCTCACCCAGACGTCGGCCTGGATGTACTCCATGATGTGGCCGATGTGAAACGAGCCGTTGGCATACGGCAGGGCGGTAGTGACGAACAGGCGGCGCTTCATGGGTCCTTCGATCTCCAGCAGCGTATTGGCCGGAAAAACCGCGATTCTACAAGGGGATAGCGTTGGTCATCGGCGGGGCGGCGGCGGGACCCGTATCGTTTAGACTTGCCGTCTGCCCGCCCGCCGCCACGCGAATCCGTCCGCGGACCGGATTCCGAAGCGGATCGGGCGGCCCGCGCCGCAAACCGAAGAAACCGTCTCGAGAGCAATTAACGATGAGCGTCACCGTCGAGCAAGTCACCGAAGCCCTGCGCAAGATCGTCGACCCGAACACCGACAAGGACCTGGTCGCCAGCAAGTCGGCGCGCAACATCCGCGTCGATGACGCGGGCGTGAGCGTAGATATCGAACTAGGTTACCCGGCGCGCAGCCAGATCGATCCGATCCGCCGGGAAGTAATCGCCGCGCTGCGCGCACTGCCCGGCGTGGGCAACGTCAGCGCCAACGTCTACCAGAAGATCGTCGCGCACTCGGTGCAGCGCGGCGTGAAGCTCCTGCCCCACGTCAAGAACATCATCGCAATCGCCTCGGGCAAGGGCGGCGTGGGCAAGAGCACGACCGCGGTCAACCTCGCGCTCGCCCTGGCGGCCGAAGGGGCCAGCGTCGGCGTGCTCGACGCCGACATCTACGGTCCGTCGCAGCCGATGATGCTCGGCATCACCGGGCGGCCCGAGACGCGCGACGGCAAGATGCTCGAGCCGATGGAGGGCCACGGCATCCAGGCGATCTCGATCGGCTTCATGATCGACGTCGACACCCCGATGGTATGGCGAGGCCCGATGGTCACGCAGGCCCTCGAGCAGCTGCTTCGCGAGACGAACTGGCGCGAACTGGACTACCTGGTGGTCGACATGCCGCCGGGCACCGGCGACATCCAGCTCACGCTGTCGCAGAAGGTCCCGGTCACCGGCGCGGTGATCGTCACCACGCCGCAGGACATCGCGCTGCTCGACGCGCGCAAGGGGCTGAAGATGTTCGAGAAGGTCGAGGTGCCGGTACTCGGCA
>JAHEDO010000080.1 GCA_024641185.1 Burkholderiaceae bacterium
GACGAACCGTGTCGAGAAGTTCGGTGGACGGCATGGCTGGGCTCCTCGGGCGGGCAGTCACGGTGATCGCGCGGGCCGTGGCGTACGTCCCGGCACGGGTGTCGCGCAGGCCCCGCTGCCCGCGCGATGTTCCGGTCTCCAGATGCCATGCTAATCTGACCCGAGGTCATTGGTTCGGATTCAGCGACAGGACCGCCTCGCCGGTTGACGAGTTCGGGCCCGGACACGTGGTTGGGCGAGTGGCCTGGCGGGTCGAGGAGGAAGGCGATGAACAAAGCGAAGGAACGGGCCGATGTGATCGCCGCCGCGGTGGCGGACATCCGCAGCATCGAGAAGCGCAGCGGCGTCAATCGCGCAAGCCTCGCCAGAATCCGCGAGCGACTGATCCGGCTCGCGGCGCGCACGGATCTCTTCGGCGTTGATGCCTACCCGCCGCCTGAACCCGGCGGCAAGGCGAGATCGTGCCTGTATCGGATCTCCGAGGACGCCGATCACCGGTTCGCGCTTTATGCGAACGCCTCGCTCGGCGGCTATGGAACCCCGGTGCACAATCACACCACCTGGGCGGTGATCGTCGGCGTGACGGGCGAGGAGCTGAACCGTTTCTACGATCGCACGCCGGACGGCGAGGTACGCGAGAAGGGTCAGGCAGTGGTCAGACAGGGCTCGGGAGTGTCCTTCATGCCCGAAGACCTGCACTCGATCCACATCGATGCGCCGCTGCTGAACTTCCACATGTACGGTCTCGGACTCGAGCAACTCGATCAGCGGGAGTTCTACAAGCCCGAGCAGCACGCCTGGGAGGTCTTCCCCGCACACTCCGACATTCGCGAGGCGCGGGCCGGCGTCGAGTGATCTCCGGGACGGACGCGCCATGCGGCGAGGCATTTCGAGTGCGGTGCTGCGCGAGCGGCTGATCGAGCGGGGCGAACTGGCGCTGCTGGACGTGCGCGAGCAGGGCGTCCATTACCGGGGTCATCCGTTCTTTGCCTGTTCGCTGCCGTTGTCGCGACTCGAAATGATGGTCGCCGACCTGGTGCCGCGCCGCAGCGTGCCGATTGTGCTGCTCGACGGTGGTGACGAGGATCTGGCGCAGCGCGCGGCGGTCGTGCTCGAAGGCCTGGGTTATACGGACGTGTCGATCCTCGACGGCGGCTGCGCAGGCTGGCAGGCGAGTGGCGGAGAGCTGTTCAGCGGGGTCAACGTTCCGTCGAAGGCCTTCGGCGAGTTCGTCGAGCACCACTACGGCACGCCGCGAGTGCCTCCGCAGGAGGTCCGCCGACTGATCGACACCGGGGTCAAACTGGTGATCCTCGACTCGCGGCCATACGACGAGTATCACCGGATGAACATTCCCGGGGGCATCGACGTGCCGGGGGCGGAACTGGTGTATCGGGTCCACGACCTCGCGCCGGAGCCCGACACGCTCGTCGTGGTCAATTGCGCCGGCCGCACGCGCAGCATCATCGGTTGCCAGTCTCTGAAGAACGCGGGGATTCCGAATCCGGTGGTCGCGCTGAAGGACGGCACCATGGGCTGGGAACTCGCCGGTTTCAGCTGCGATCGCGGCTCGCGCGCGGTGGCTGGGCCGCCTGGTGCCGCGGGGGCCGCGGCGGCGCGCGCTGCGGCCGAGCGCGTCGCTGCGCGATTCGCGGTGAAGTTCGCGACCGCCGGGCAGGTACGGACGTGGCAGGGAGACGCCCAGCGCACCCTCTACCTGCTCGACGTGCGCACGCGCGAGGAGTTCGAGCGGCTGCGCATCGCCGGATCGCGCCATGCGCCGGGGGGGCAACTGGTGCAGGCGACCGACGAGTACGTCGGCGTGCGCGGCGCGCGGATCGTACTCGTGGATCCGGCGCGGGTTCGCTCGGTGATGACCGCGTCGTGGCTCAACCAGATGGGCTGGGACGATGTCTACGCGCTCGAGCCCGAAGGCGAGAGCGGGTTTGGGGACTGGCCTCTCGAGCGCGGTCCGCGAACAACGCAGAATCCGGACTTCGCCCGATGGACGGCGATCGACGCGCAAGCGCTCGCGGCTGCGCAGGCCGGCAACGGCGCGGCGGTGATCGATCTCGCGACCAGCCTGCGTTTTCGCGACCGGCATATCCCCGGCGCCTGGTGGGCGGTGCGTTCGCGGCTTGCCCAGGCCCGCGAGCGGCTCGGTGCTGCCAGGTTGCTGGTGCTGAGCTCTGAGGACGGCAGGCTTGCGCATCTGGCGGCGCCGCAGGCTGCCGCGCTGTGGCCGGGCGCCGAGGTTCGCGTGCTCGAGGGCGGCAATGCCGCGTGGTTTGCCGCGGGGCTGCCCGTGCAGGCGGGGCTGGAAAACGCGACCACCACGCCGGACGACGTCTGGTACAAGCCGTACGACCACGTCACCGACTACGAGAAGCATGCACGCGACTACCTGAACTGGGAGGTCGCGCTGGTCGAGCAGATCGCGCGCGACCCGACGATCAGGTTTCGCGCCTACTGAGGCGACCGGCGACCGCACGCACCTTGCCGGGTGCGGCCCGCCAGATCGCGAAGGCCGACAGCAGGCAAAAGCCGATCGCGGCCCCGAAGCCGGGCGCGTAGCTCCCGGTCATGTCGTGCAGGGCCCCGGTGGCCCAGGGGCCGATCGCGCCGCCGCCGATGGCCGCGACCATGATCGAACCGAAGATCGCGCCATAGTGAGGGCCCTCGAAGATCTCGGAGGGAATCGCGCCGACGACCGAGGTGAGCCCGTAACCGAGCACACCCTGGGCCAGCACCATCAGGTAGAGCAGCGGCATGCTGGGTCCGTCCTGCAACATCAGCAGCGCGACATAGCTGACGAGAAAGCCCAGTGTGCCGAGCGCCCAGACGGGCTCGCGTCCGATGCGGTCGGACAGGTGGCCCAGCGCGATCTGTCCCGGCACGCCGGCGAGGCTGACCGCGCCGAGCGCCCAGGCGGCATCGTGCGTGTCGAACCCGACTTCCAGCAGGTACTTCGTCTGGTGGACCTGGACCGCGTACCAGGCGAACAGCCCGCCGAAGTAGCCCAGCGCTAGCCACCAGAAGCGGGCGGTCCGAATCGCCCGCGCCAGGGTCCAGTCGACCGCCACCCAGGCGTGATCGACCACGTTCGCCCGCGCGACGGCGCCCGGGTCCGCGACCATCGGGTCGCCGTCGGGCGACAGTCCCAGTTCCTGCGGCCGTCGCCGCAGCAGAAGGTTCAGCGGCACGAGTGTGACGGCGACGATCAGGCCCAGCGTCCAGCTCGCGGTGCGCCAGTCGGTGCGCTCGATCTGCGCCTGCAGCAGGGGCAGCATGACGATCGAACCGACCCCGACCCCGGAGAACGCGATGCTCATCGCCAGGCCGCGCCGGCGGACGAACCAGTTGGGCAGGAACAGCGACTGTCCGGTGTAGCCCAGGGCGACGCTGCCCGCGCCCACGAGCAGGCCGAGTGTCGCGTAGATGTGCCAGGGCTCGGTGGTCAGCGGGGCGAGCAGCAGGCCCGCTGCCATCGAGACCACGCCCAGTTCCATCACCACCCGCGGGCCGGCGCGATCCATCAGTCGGCCCAGCGTGGGGCTCAGTACCGCGGAGACCATGAAGCCGAACGAGAAGGCGCCGGCGGTCAGGCCGCGGTCCCAGCCGTACTCGTCGAGGATCGGCGGGTAGAACAGCGAGAACGCGGTGCGCGCGTTGACGCCCAGCGCCATCGTGACGAACGCGACCGCGACGACGACCCAGCCGTAATAGAACGGTAGGCGGCGCGCGAGTCCGGAAAGCACCGACGGTCCCGAACTCAAAGCATCGAGGCGAGCCGCCGAAGGCCCGTGTCGGTCGTCTCGAGGTCGTGCACCAGCGCGATGCGGATGAAACGGCGTCCGTCGTTGCCGCCGTCTTCCGACGGCTGCGTCAGGTACTCGCCGGGGAGCACCTTCAGCGCGACGTCGGACCAGAGGCTGCGCGTGAGCGAGGCGCCGTCGTCGACCCGCAGCCAGAGGAAGAAACCGCAGGGCGGGCGGTAATAGCCCGGATAGCCGCCGAGATGGCGGTCGGCGAGGTCGAAGCGCGCGCGCAGGCGCTCGCGCATCACATCGACGTGCGCGTCGTCGGACCAGAGGGCCGTGGCCGCGGCGAGCAGCGGCATCGGCGTGCACGCGGTTCCGTTCAGGCGCACCCGATTCAGCGCGGCGATCACCTCCGCGGCACCGACGGCAAATCCGGACCGCATGCCCGCGGCGCTCGATCGCTTGGACAGCGAGTGCAGCACGAGGACGTTGTCGAGCCATCCGGGGCCGTCGTCCATTTCGGCGAGCACTTCGAGCGCGCCCTTCGGTGCCTGATGGTCATACAGCTCGGCATAGCACTCGTCGAACACGACGAGAAAGCCATGGCGACGCGCAAGCAGCGCGGCCTCGCGCATGGTCTCGGGCGCGACGACCCTGCCTTCCGGATTCGACGGGGAGCACAGGTAGAGGATGGCGGTGTCGGCGAGTGTCGCCGCATCCAACCCCGAAAGATCCACCTCGAAGTCCGGGAACCCGCTGCTGGCGAGGTATTTCGGCTGCGCGCCCGCCATGATCGCCGCTGCACGATAGGTCTGGTAGAACGGATTGGGCATCACCGCCAGCGGCGCCGGTCGCGAAGGACTGACCGCGACCGATGCGGCCAGGAAGAGGCCTTCGCGCGTGCTCGACACCGAGGAGAGTTCGCGGTCCGTCGCGACGCGTCCGCGAACCGCCGGATAGCGACGTTCGAGGTAGCCGTTGGCCGCGACGAGGAACTCCGGCGTGCCGAGCGAGGGCGGATAGCGGTTCCACTGGTTCGCGTGGTCGGCGACCGCCTGCGCGAGCATCGGTGGAGGCGAGTCCTGCGGCTCACCCACGTGCATCGTGATCGGCGCGAGCGCCGGGTTCGGCTCGATCCCCGAGAGCAGGGCGTCGAGGCGACGGAACGGTGACTCGAAGCGCGCGATGCGCTCGTTCAGAAGGGGCTTGACGGTGCCCGTGGTCGGGCTCGATGCGCGATTCATCGCCTGAAGACTCCCGGGGTGCGGCTGCGGTCGGAAACGTCCTGGGTGCCCGGCATCATAGCCGAGGGCGATGGCATCGGTCCCCGGAACAGCTGCGCGCGGGGCCGCATCGAAGGGCGCGGCGTGCGACGACACGACGCGCCCGGCTGCGGTATCGTCATCTATGATGAGAACGGTCGCTTTCAGCTTCAGGGAGATGCAATGACGAAGGTCGTGTCCGAAGTCGCGGGGAATGTCTGGCAGGTCGAGGTCAAGGTGGGGCAGGCGGTGACCGACGGCGAGACGCTGATGGTGATCGAGTCGATGAAGATGGAGATCCCGGTCGAAGCGCCGCATGCCGGTACCGTGGCCGAACTGCGGGTGAACAAAGGGGACCCGGTGGAGGAGGGCACGATCCTCGTGGTCCTGGACTGAGTCGCACGCCATGGCGCGAGTTCTGCTGATCGGCGGCGGGCACGCGCATCTGATCGCGGCACCGCTGATTTCGCAGGCGACCGGCGACGCGGTCAGCGTCGCACTGGTCGCCCCGTCGGCGGAACTGCTGTACTCGGGAATGATGCCTGGCTGGCTGAGCGGCCAGTACCGGTTCGACGAGTGTGCGATCGATCTGGCGCGGCTGTGTCGCGTGCACCGGATCGAATGGATCGAGGACGAGATCGTCGACATCGACTTCGCGTCGCGCGAGGCCGTCGGGCGCATCGCACGGTATCCGTTCGATCTGGCCTCGGTCAACGTCGGGTCGGCCAACGATCTCGGAGACATCGGCGATTCGTCTCCCAGGGTGCTTGGCGCGAAGCCGTTCGCGCAATTCGTCGACGAGTGGACCGCCTGGCTCGGCGCGGCCAACGCCGAGCCCCGGCCGCGCCCGTTGGTGGTGGTCGGCGGCGGAGCGGCGGCGGTCGAGATCGCTTTCGCGCTCGCAGCGCTCTCGGGTCATGGCTCGCCGCTGGCGGGCTCCAGGGTGGTGCTGGCTACCGCGGGCGAAGAGCTGCTGCCGGGCATGTCTCGGATCGCGGCGAGGCTGGCGCTGGGCAGCCTGCTCGCGCGCGGTGTCGAACCGCGATTCGGCTGGCGCTACGTCGGCGCCGGAGACGGATGCGCGCGCTTCGACGGCGCGCGGCAGATCGAAGCGGAACTGGTGATCGTGGCCAACGGTGCGCGTGCCCCGCAGTGGGTAGGGGCGGCGGCCGGCCGCGACACGGTGGCGCTGGCGAGCGACGGCGGCCTGGCGATTCGTTCCGATCTTCGCTCGACATCGCACGCGGCGATCTTCGCGGCCGGCGACTGCGCGAGTTTCGTCGATCAGCGCGTTCCGAAATCCGGGGTGCACGCGCTGCGCCAGGGGCCCGTGCTCGCCGCCAACATCTGCGCCGCGCTCGAGGAGCGCGCCCGGGTTCGGGCCGCCGGGGCGACGTCGGTCGCGACACGTCGGTTTACCGCGCGCCGGCGCACGCTCGCACTGCTCAATCGTTGCGACGGCAGCGCGATCGGTGCCTGGGGTCCGATCGGGTTCGCGGGTGCCTGGGTCTGGCGGTGGAAGGACCGCATCGATCAGCGCTTCATGGCGCGCTTTCGCTGATCGTCGGCTCGGTGTAAGGTTCGCCGCTTCACAGCCGCCTCAGATGCCATGCATGACGTCCTGCCCCTGATTCCGAGAACCGACTTCCCCGCGATCCGGCGCCGCGCGCTGGCCACGCTCCAGGTCAATCTCGGCTACCGCTGCAATCAGTCCTGCAACCACTGCCACGTCAACGCAGGACCACATCGCACCGAAGCGATGGACGCGGACAACGTCGAACTGGTTCTGGCCTACCTGGCGCGCAGCGGCGCCGCGACACTGGACCTGACCGGGGGTGCCCCGGAGCTGAATCCGCACTTTCGTTCGCTCGTCGAGCGCGCAAGCGCGCGAGGGATTCGGGTGATCGATCGATGCAACCTGACCGTGCTCTTCGAGCCGGGCCAGGAGGACACCGCGGACTTCCTTGCCGCCCACGGCGTGGAGATCACCGCTTCGCTGCCCTGCTATCTCGAGGAAAACGTCGACCGGCAGCGTGGCAGGGGCGTATTCGAAACCAGCATCGCTGCGCTGCGCAGGCTCACCGAACTCGGCTACGGGGCGCCGGACGGTCGCCTGGTGTTGAACCTGGTCTACAACCCGCAGGGCCCGGTGCTTCCGCCGCCGCAGGCGTCGCTCGAGGACGACTACCGCCGAATGCTCGGCGAGCGGTGGGGCGTGCGTTTCACTCGCCTGTACACGCTCGCGAACATGCCGATCCAGCGCTTCGGCTCGACACTGGTCTCCAAAGGCGGGTTCAACGGCTATCTGCAGTTGCTCAAGCAGGCGCACCGCGACGAGAACCTCGACGCGGTGATGTGCCGCGACCTGGTCAGCGTCGACTGGCAGGGCTACGTCTACGACTGCGACTTCAACCAGATGCTGGGGCTCCCGTTGCGGCATGCGCAACGGGCGCGCAGCCATCTGCGCGACCTGCTCGGTGAAGACCTGCGGGGCAACCCGATCGTCGTGCGCGACCATTGCTACGGCTGTACCGCAGGGCAGGGAAGTTCCTGCGGTGGCGCGTTGGCGGCGGCCGCGGGTGCCTGAAGCCGGCTCTCCGGGGCGCTTCTGCCCGGCCGACTACCGGCTGGGCCCCGAGGCCTTCGAGGCGGTCGAGCCGTTCGAGGCCGATGTGCTGTATATCGTCGGCGGGCTCTACGGCAACACGGTCGCGCTGGACGCGTTGCTCGCACTGTTCGACGCGGAGGCGTCGCCGCGCCGGCGAATCGTCTTCAACGGCGACTTTCACTGGTTCGACCGCGATCCGGCGGAATTCGCTCGCATCGAGGCGCTCACGCACGGACATCGACGGCTTCGCGGCAACGTCGAGACCGAGATCGCCAGACTGGGCGACGAGGCGGGCTGCGGCTGCGCCTATCCGGACGATGTCGACGACGGCACCGTGGATCGATCCAACCGCATCCTCGGCGAACTGAAGCACGCCGCCGCCGAGCTGGGTTGCGCAGACGCGCTGGCGCGCCTGCCGATGGTGGCGCGGGCCAGCGTCGGCGCCTGCCGGGTGGCGATCACGCACGGCGACGAGCGATCGCTGGCCGGATGGCGACTGGCCCGCGAACGGATCGACGCCGCGTGGGACGACGGGCTCGCCGACGCGCTGCGCGCCATGCGGGCGGACCTGATCGCCAGCAGCCACACCTGCGTGCCGGTGGCCACCACCCGTGAGACGACGACCGGCGTGGTTGGCGCGATCAACAACGGCGCAGCGGGGATGGCGAATTTCATTGGCACGCACCACGGTCTGATCACGCGGGTCGCGTTGCCCGGGATCCCGCTGCCGCGAGGCGTGCGACCGGTCTACAGCGCGTCGATCGCCGGGGCCGAGGTGGCCGCCGTCGCGCTCGAGTTCGACCTGTCGCGATGGCTCGAACGCTTCGAGCGCCAGTGGCCAGAGGGTTCGGACGCACACCGCTCGTATCATCGTCGCATCGTGCACTCGACCGAACTGGCGCCCGAGCGTGCCGCACTCGGGCGATTCTCCTGCATGGCCGAGGCGCTCGACGTCTGAACGGGTACGGACCGGACACCCGGCTGCAGGTTCGGAAGAGGGGACGCTGATGAATACGAAGAAGCTGCTGCTCCTGCTGGCCTTGGCCGGCGCGATCGTCGCATTCTTCGCGCTCGGCCTCGACCGGTACTTCACGCTTGCCGAGGTCAAGGCCCGCCAGCAAGAGTTCACCGCGATGTTCGCGCAGCGTCCGTTCGCGGTCGCTGCCGCCTACTTCGCGGTCTATGTGGCGGTGACCGCGCTGTCGTTGCCGGGTGCGGCCCTGATGACGCTGCTCGGAGGCGCGATCTTCGGCCTGTTCTGGGGAACGATCGTGGTGTCGTTCGCGTCGAGCATCGGCGCGACGCTCGCCTTCCTGGCCTCGCGCTTCGTGTTCCAGGCGGTCGTCCAGCAGCGCTTCGGCGACAAGCTGGCCGCGATCAATCGCGGGGTAAGCAAGGAGGGAGCGTTCTACCTGTTCACGCTGCGCCTGGTGCCCGTCTTCCCGTTCTTCCTGGTGAATCTGGTGATGGGACTCACGCCGATCCCGGTGCGCACCTTCTACTGGGTCAGCCAGGCCGGCATGCTGCTCGGAACGATCGTCTATGTGAACGTCGGGACGCAGCTCGCGGGGCTCGAGTCGCTTCGGGGAATTCTCTCTCCGGCACTGATCGCTTCTTTCGTTCTGCTCGGGGTGCTGCCGCTGGTCGCCAGGAAAGTCGTCGAGATCATCCGTTCCCGCAAGGTCTACGGCCGCTGGAAGCGCCCGGCGCGCTTCGACCGGAACATGGTGGTGATCGGCGGCGGCAGCGCGGGCCTGGTCAGCGCGTACATCGCCGCGGCGGTGAAGGCGCAGGTGACGCTGGTCGAGCGCCACGCGATGGGGGGGGATTGCCTGAACACCGGCTGCGTGCCGTCGAAAGCGCTGATCCGGTCGGCCAAGCTCCTTCACCAGGCGCGCAAGAGCCAGGCCTACGGCATCCGCGCGATGAAACCGGAGTTCGACTTCGCCGAGGTGATGGAACGCGTTCAGCGTGTCATTCGAGAGATCGAGCCGCACGATTCGGTCCAGCGCTACACCGAGCTCGGCGTGGAGTGCCTGCACGGCGACGCGACGATCCGTTCACCGTGGGAAGTCGAGGTGAAGCTGACCGGCGCGGGCGAAGCCGGCGCCTCCCCGGCGAGCACGCGCACGATCACCACCCGCAATATCGTGATCGCGGCGGGCGCGCGGCCGCTGGTCCCGCCGATTCCAGGCATCGACGACGTGGGCTGCCTGACCTCCGACACCGTCTGGGGTCTGCGCGAGTTGCCGGGGCGGCTGCTGGTGCTGGGGGGCGGTCCGATCGGCTGCGAGCTCGCGCAGGCGTTTGCGCGGCTGGGTGCGCGGGTCACTCAGGTGGAGATGGCGCCGCGACTGATGCTGCGAGAGGATCCGGAGGTCTCGCAGCTCGTGCTCGAGACGTTCAGGGCCGAGGGGATCGACGTGCGGGTCGGGCACAAGGCGCAACGCTTCGAACTGCGCGACGGCCGCAAGTGGATGATCGCCGAGGTCGACGGACGAACCGAGGAGATCGAGTTCGACGTCCTGCTGTGCGCCCTCGGGCGTGTCGCCAACGTGAGCGGCTACGGCCTCGAAGCGCTGGAGATTCCGCTGAGTCGCACGCGCACGGTCGAGGTCAACGAGTTCCTGCAGACCAGCTATCCGAACATCTACGCCTGCGGCGACGTGGCGGGACCGTTCCAGTTCACTCACACCGCCGCGCACATGGCGTGGTACGCGTCGGTCAACGCGCTGTTCGGCCGCTTCCGCCGGTTCCGGGTCGATTACTCGGTGATTCCCTGGTGCACCTTCACCGACCCGGAAGTGGCGCGGGTCGGCGTCAACGAGCAGGAAGCGACGCAGAAGGGGCTCGACTTCGAGGTGACCCGCTACGGCATCGACGATCTGGACCGGGCGATCGCCGACGAGGCCGCGCGCGGCTTCGTCAAGGTGATCACCCGCCGGGGCAGCGACCGGATTCTCGGGGTGACCATCGTCGGCGAGCACGCGGGCGACCTGATCGCGGAATTCGTCGCGGCGATGCGCCACGGGCTCGGGCTGAACAAGATTCTCGGAACGATCCACATCTACCCGACGCTTGCCGAGGCGAACAAGTACGCCGCCGGCGAGTGGAAGCGAGCCCATGCACCCGAAGGGCTGTTGCGTCTGGTCCGGCGATATCACCGCTGGCAGCGCGGCTGAAGCCCGTCGTCACGAACCTCATCTGCCGAAATGCGCGGAACCCTTTTTATCCGGAGCGTCGAAAGCAGCGAAGGCATGGCAAAGCCGGTCGCGTGGTCGATGGCGGCGAGGCGACTGATGGCGCTCGCCTCGGCCATGGCGATTTCGCTGACCCTGATGCTCGCGGCGGCTCCTTCCGCGCGTGCCGCAGGCTTCGATCACGAATACGCGGCGTGGAACGCGTTGCTGCGCCGTCACGTTGCCTGGAACGACAAGGGCGTCGCGTCCAGCGTCTCGTACCGGGAGTTCGCCGCCGAGCGGGCGGCGCTTCGGCAGGTGCTCGACGCCTTCTCGTCGGTGAGCCGGACCGATTACGACGCCTGGAGCAAACCCCGACGCCTGGCGTTCCTGGTGAATGCCTACAACGCGTTCACCGTCGAACTGGTGCTGACCCGGTATCCGGATCTCAAGTCGATCAAGGACATCGGCACGCTCTTCCAGAATCCCTGGAAGCGCAAGTTCTTCCGGCTGCTCGGCGACGAACGCAGCCTGGACTTCGTCGAACACGAAATGATCCGGGCGCCCGGCGCCTTCGACGATCCGCGGATCCACTTCGTGCTGGTCTGCGCATCGGTCGGGTGCCCCGCGCTGCGCCCCGAGACGATCCTGCCGGACCGGCTGGACGCGCAGCTCGACGACAGCCTGCAGCGCTTTCTGCGCGATCGGAGCCGGAACCGTTTCGACCCGCGCACCGGCAAGCTCGAGGTCTCCAGGATCTTCGACTGGTACCGCGCCGACTTCGAACAGGGGTATCGCGGGATCGCGTCGCGCGAGGCGCTGTTCGCACGCTACGCCGACCTGCTGGCCGACGATCCGAAGGACCGGCAGGCGATTGCGCAGGCTCGGGTCGAGATCACCTTCCTCGACTACGACTGGACGCTGAACGACCGGCGCTGATCGCGGCGGGGCGACCGGGTCGATCCAGCACCTCATGTTGAACATCGTCGCGATCATCCCCACGCTCGACGAGGAGAGCGCGATCCGGGCTTGCCTCGAACCGCTGGTCGCCGAAGGCGCGCGGATCATCGTGGCCGACGGTGGCAGCCGGGATGCCACCGTGCAGATCGCGCGTGCGGCGGGTGCGCTGGCCATTGCGGCGGCGCGCGGGCGCGCGAGCCAGATGAACGCAGGAGCCGACCGGGCCGCCGACGCCGATGTGCTGCTGTTCGTCCATGCGGACACGCGGCTGCCAGCCGGGTGGCGCGCGTCGATCGAACGGGCGCTCGCGGCAGGGGCGCACTGGGGGCGCTTCGACGTTCGCCTCGACGCCTCGAGTGCTGCGTTGCAACTTGTCGGGACGATGATGAACCTGCGCTCGCGCCTGACCGGAATCTGCACCGGCGACCAGGCGCTGTTCATGCGCGCGGATGCCTGGCGACGGCGTGGACCCTACGCAACGATCCCGCTGATGGAGGACATCGAGCTGTCCGGGCGGTACAAGCGCGCCGAGGGCCGACCGGCGGCCCTGCGCGCGCGCGTGATGGTCTCGGCGCGGCGCTGGGAGAGACACGGCGTGCTGCGCACGATCGCGCTGATGT
>JAHEDO010000296.1 GCA_024641185.1 Burkholderiaceae bacterium
GGTGCTCACCGGCGGTGGCGCGCGCGCTGCCTATCAGGTGGGCGTGCTCGACGGCATTCGGCAGCTTCTGCTCGACGACGGGTGGGCGCCCGAGCGCAACCCGTTTCGCGTGATCTGCGGCACGTCGGCCGGCGCGATCAACGCGGCAACGCTCGCCGCGCACAGCGAACACTGGTGCGGCGCGATCGAGCGGATGACAGGCGTGTGGAGTGCCTTCGAGCCCGCGCAGGTGTACCGGGTGGACGCGCGCGGCGCGATCGGCAACGCCGCGCGCTGGATGGTCGGCGCCGCCTTCGGCTGGATGATGCGCAACAAACCGCGTTCGCTGTTCGACAACGACCCGCTCGCGGTGCTGCTCGAGTCGATGATCGAAAAGGAAAGCCTGCAGCGTGCGCTCGAGGCCGGCCACTACGACGCGTTCGCGGTCACCGCGTCGAGCTATACCTCGGGCCAGCACGTGACCTACTTCCAGGCGCGCGATGGCATTTCGCCCTGGTTTCGCAATCGGCGCGTGGCCTCGCCCGCACGCATCGGCGTGCCGCACCTGCTCGCGTCGAGCGCGATACCGTTTCTCTTTCCGGCGGTGCCGCTGCACCTCAACGGTCGCCGCGAATTCTTCGGCGACGGCTCGATGCGCCAGATGTCCCCGGTGAGCCCGGCGATACGGCTGGGCGCCGACCGGGTACTGGTGATCGGCGCCGCCCAACTGCAGGCCGGAACGATGAACGCGGACCACACCGGGTCGCAGTACCTGTACCCGTCGCTCGCGCAGATCGCCGGCCACGCGCTCGCAAGCATCTTCCTCGACGCGCTCCCGAGCGACATCGAGCGGGTCCAGCGAGTGAACCATACGGTTCGACTGATCCCGGAGACGGAGCGCGCGAAGTCCGGGCTCAGGCACATCGAGTTGCTCGCCATCGCTCCCAGCCGCCGGCTCGACACGATGGCCACGCCGCACGTGAAGAACCTGCCGCGCACGGTGCGCTCGATCATGCGCGTGCTCGGCGCCACCGGGCGCCGCGGATCGGGGTTGTCGTCCTACCTGCTGTTCGACAGCTCGTACACGCGCCAGCTGATCGAGCTTGGCCGGCGCGACGCCAACGACCAGGCCGACGCGATCAGGGCGTTCTTCGCAGGCTAGAGCCGGAGGCGCTCAGCCCAGGCGCCCGTGGCACTGCTTGTACTTCTTGCCCGATCCGCACGGGCAGGGGTCGTTGCGGCCGATCTTGTTGCCGAAACGTCGCACGGGCTGCTGCGCCGCGGGTTCGCCCGCGCCGGGGCGCTGCTGCAGCGCGAGCGCGAGCTCGTCGGCATCCGCATCGGGCGCGGCGGCCGCCGCCTGGGCGAAGTCGGCGTGCGAGTACTGCACGTTCGCATACGCGGGCGCAGGCGGCTGCTCCACCGGCACCGCTTCCTCCTCGGCCTGGATGCGCACCGTCATCAACACACGGCTGACGTCGTTGCGCACCCTGTCCTGCATGAGCGAAAACAGCTCGAAGGCCTCGCGCTTGTATTCCTGCTTCGGATTCTTCTGCGCGTAACCGCGCAGGTGAATGCCCTGGCGCAGGTAATCGAGCGCCGAGAGGTGTTCGCGCCAATGCTGGTCGATGGTCTGCAGGATCACCGAGCGCTCGAAACCGGCGAAATTCTCCGCGCCGACCATGTCCACCTTGGACTGGTAGAGATCGTCCGAGGCCTTGAGCACGGCTTCGAGCAGGTCGTCGTCGGACGCGTCGGGCGCCTCGGACATCATCGCGGTGAGCGGCACCTCGAGCAGCCACTCCTCGGCGAGCAGCTTCTCTAGCCCGGCCACGTCCCACTGCTCCTCGACCGCGCCTTCAGCGATGTACTGGCGGAACAGGTCGGTGAACACGCGGTGGCGCATCTCGCGCACCCGCTCGTTGAATTCGGTGGCCTCGAGCAGCGCGTTGCGGTCGGAGTAGACCACCTGGCGCTGGTCGTTGGCCACGTCGTCGTATTCGAGCAGCTGCTTGCGGATGTCGAAGTTTCGCGCCTCGACCTTGCGCTGCGCCGATTCGATCGAGCGGGTCACGATTCCGGCCTCGATCGCCTCGCCGTCGGGAAGTTTGAGGCGATCCATGATCGCCTTGAGCCGGTCTCCGGCGAAGATCTTGAGCAGCGGATCTTCCATCGAGAGGTAGAACCGCGACGAGCCCGGGTCGCCCTGGCGCCCCGAGCGGCCGCGCAACTGGTTGTCGATGCGGCGCGACTCGTGGCGCTCGGTGCCCACGATGTGCAGCCCGCCAGCCGCGATCACGGCGTCGTGCAGCGACTGCCACTCGTCGCGCAGCGTGTCGATGCGCGCGGCCTTGCCCTCCTCGGGCGCCGACGCGTCGGCAAGCAGCAGGTCGATCTGCTTTTGCACGTTGCCGCCGAGCACGATGTCGGTGCCGCGACCGGCCATGTTGGTGGCGATCGTGATCATCTTCGGGCGACCGGCCTGCGCGACGATCTCGGCCTCGCGCGCATGCTGCTTGGCATTGAGCACCTGGTGCGGGAGCTTCTCCTTGTCGAGAAGCCCCGAGAGCAGCTCCGAGTTCTCGATCGAGGTCGTGCCCACCAGCACCGGCTGGCCGCGGGCGTAGCAGTCCTTGATGTCGATGATGATCGCGCCGAATTTCTCGCGTGCGGTGCGAAACACCTGATCCTGGCGGTCGTCGCGCACCATTGGTTTGTGCGTGGGGATCACGACCGTTTCCAGGCTGTAGATTTCCTGGAACTCGTAGGCCTCGGTGTCGGCCGTGCCGGTCATGCCGGCGAGCTTGCCGTACATGCGGAAGTAGTTCTGGAACGTGATCGACGCGAGCGTCTGGTTCTCGGCCTGGATCTGAGCCTTCTCCTTGGCCTCGACCGCCTGGTGCAGGCCCTCGGACCAGCGCCGACCGACCATGAGCCGACCCGTGAACTCGTCGACGATGATCACTTCGCCGTTCTGGACCACGTATTGCTGGTCCTTGAAGTACAGCGTGTGCGCACGCAGCGCCGCCATCGTGTGGTGCATCAGCCCGATGTTGGCGGCGTCGTAAAGGCTCGCGCCCTCGGGGAGCAGCCCCATTTCGCCGAGGATGCGCTCGGCCTTCTCGTGACCCGCTTCGGACAGGTGCACCTGGTGCGATTTCCGGTCGACCCAGTAATCACCCGGCGGGTCGGGCTCGTTGGCCTTGGGCTCCGAGGCCATCGCATCGAGCAGCGGCGGCAGCGCGTCGATGCGCATGTACATTTCGGTATGGTCTTCGGCCTGGCCCGAGATGATCAGCGGCGTGCGCGCCTCGTCGATCAGGATCGAATCGACCTCGTCGACGATCGCGTAATGGAGTACTCGCTGGCGCCGATCGCCGGTCGCGTACTCCATGTTGTCGCGCAGGTAATCGAAGCCG
>JAHEDO010000297.1 GCA_024641185.1 Burkholderiaceae bacterium
CGTCCGCCTTGCGCGACGAGATGTAGACCTTCGCGCCGTTGGCCAGGAAGCCGGCGGCGATCATCTCGCCGATGCCGCGCGAGCCGCCGGTGACCAGCGCGGTCTTGCCCTTGATGGAGAAGAGGTCGTCGAATCGTTGCTGCATGCTTGCTCCGTATTGGCTTGTCCGGCGGCGGATGGAGGGCCGCCCGGCCCCGTAGGCGCATTCTGACACCAGTGGCGCGCTCGCTCGGCATAGCGCAAGGGGCGCACGCGGGTCGACGACGCCTCGGGCGCGCGGCCGCGCTCACAGGTGCCGCCGAACTGCGCGACGCTCGAGCGTACTCGGGCTACCGGTCCGACGGGGGACGAGCCGACGTTGTAGGATCGGGGAGGCCGCCAAGCGCTCGCGCGTAGGCGTGCCGCACGAGCGCCCGCACGATCTGCAGCTCGGCGATTCGCCGGCGCAAGCCGGCGTCGGTACGCGACGCCTCGAGAATCTCTCCGGATTCGCGCGTGCCCGTTTCGCCGTCGACGAAGGCGTTCAGGCGCTCGTCGGACGGGAGCGGCGTCATGGCGCTGCACCATTCCGGCGGGCCGTGCCGATGGCGGACCTGCGAGTCATCTGGGCGTGACGTGTGCGCGGGTCTCTGCGATGTGCCCGTCACGCCCCATTACGACTTCGACGCTGCGCACGACCATACGGTCGTCCGTGTGCAACGGGATCGCGGACACGAGTTCGGCGTGGACGCTGACGGTCTGCGCGCGGGACCCCAGTTCGAACGCGTACTTGATGCGCACGGGCCTGAGTTGATCCGCGTCCACGGTCTTCCCGAAGACGGTCAGTTCTCCCCGCTGCACGGAGCGAAGGAACCGGCCGATCACGTCGTCGGACCACGCGCAGTCGGGCGTGACGGCGGACGGCCCCACTGGCACGGCTAGCGCGGTTGGCGAAAGCAGCGCGATCGCCACGGCGAGCGACGCGACGATGCGACTGGCTCGCTGCTGCGCCGCAACAGGCCGCGGGGAAGGGGTTCTGGCAAGACGAGCGCTTCTCATGCAATCATCGCTCCCATCCGTCAACGTCCGCCGTTTTCGGTCAGGCGTTGAGCCCATTGGGCGCCGACGCGACGCGAAAGTCCCTAAGGAGCGCCTAAGGAGCGCCTAAGGTTCCCCGAAGGATCGACGAAGTCCGTTCGATCGGGGATCCGAGGCGAGACCGCCCGAGGTCAGACCATGACAGCCGGCACCGAAGCCCTCTCAGCGCCGCTGGCGAAATCGCTCCAGATTGGCGACTGGATCGTCGAGCCCGAACTGAACCGCCTGTCGTGCGGCGACGAGGCCGTGAGAATCGAGCCCAAGGCGATGGCCGTGCTCGTCCATCTCGCGGACCGGCCGGGCGAGGTCGTGAGCCGCTCGGCGCTTCTTTCGGCGGCCTGGCCGGACGTGATCGTGGGCGACGACTCCCTCACGCAGGTCGTTATCAAGCTGCGAAAGGCGCTGCGGGACGCCGCCGACGAGCCGGCCTACATACAGACCGTCTCGAAACGGGGATACCGGCTGATCGCTGCGGTGCGGCTAGCGGAAGAGAGCCAAGTCCGGTCCGCGCCGGCCGCGCGGCCGCTCGACGCGCCAAAGGGCTGGCGGACGGGCTGGCTGGCCGGCGCGGGATTCGTCGCCGTGCTGCTCGCCGCGACGGCCGGCATCCGTTGGGTCGGCGGAGGGCCCGCCGACGAGATCGCACCTGCGGGCGTCCAGGCGCCCGGACAGGTTCCCGAGCGCGCTGACGGACCCGTCGTGGCAATCAGCGCGTTCGAGGCGCTGAGCGGGGACCAGCAAGAGGAACTCCTGGCTCAGGGAATCACGGAGGACCTGTTGACGGATCTCTCGAAGGTGTCCGGGTTGTGGATCGTCGACGCCCGGACGCTCGGCGAGGCCCGCGGACAGGGTCTGCAGATCGACTACCAGGTCGCGGGGTCGGTGCAGCGCACCGACCAGCGTCTGCGCATGCACGTACACCTCACCGACGCCAGGACGGGCCGGGTGCTGTGGTCCGAGCGGTTCGAGCGGGAAACGAGCGACCTGTTCGCGATCCAGGAAGAGCTGGGGCCGCGGATCCTCCGGGTGCTTCCCGCGAAGGTGACCGAATCCGAGATGCGGCGTGTGGCGCAACGCCACACCCGGAGCCTGGTCGCGTACGAGATGTTCCAGCGCGGACAAAGGGCCCTGCTGGCGCGGCAGAAGGGGGAGAACGACCACGCACGGGCCCTTTTTCGGCAGGCGATCGGCGTCGACCCCGCGTTCGCCCGGGCGCTCGCGGCACTCGCACTGACCTACGCGGCGGACTACCGAAACCAGTGGGCCACTCCGGTTGCCCCGGCGCTGGATCGCGCGCTCGAGATCGCGAACACGGCGAACCACATCAACCCCGACATTCCGGAAACCCACTGGGTGCTCGCATTCGTGCGCATGGAGCGGCGCGAGCACGATCGGGCAATGCGTCACCTGGAGACAGCGATCCGGCTCACTCCGTCCTACGCCGACGCCTACGGACTGATCGGAAGCATTCAGACCTACCGCGGGCACCCGGCCGACACGCTGGGGAACGTGCGAACCGCGATGCGCCTGGATCCCCGGAGCAGCAATCTGCACTTCATGAACCTCGGTCGCGCCTATTTCTTTCTCGGCGACGTCGAGCAGGCGCGCGCGAACCTCGAGCAGGCGCTCGCACGCAATCAAGCGAACCTCGAGGCGCATGTCTACCTGGCGGCGCTGCATGTGACCGGTGGCAACATGGACGCCGCGGCGTGGGAAGCCGAAGAAATCCGCTCGCTGCGGCCCGCGTTCTCGACCCGGGACTGGCTGAGAACCTACCCGATGACCGACGCGCTGCAGAAAGAAAAGCTCGTGAAGGCGCTGGGCGAACTCGGGTTCTGAGGTGAACCGAAGCGATGCGGACGGTGCCGGTCTATCTGCGGCCCGGCGTGGCGATGCGCGGCAACCCGGCGCGCATCGTCGTCAGGCCGCGGCGGCGCCCGCCTGCTGCGCCAGCCGGAAGCCGGCGGCGAGCGCGTCGGTGTTCAGGTCGAGGAAGGCGCGCGGCGTTTCGGAGCGCACCGCGCGTTCCAGCGTCTCGCGCTCGCAAAGACCGGTGAGGGCCGCGAGCGCGCCGAGTGCGACGATGTTGGCGACGCGCTCGCTGCCGAGCTCGATCGCGGTGCGCGTCATCGGCAGGTGCAGCGCGCGGTACTTGCCCTCGGGCAGTTCGGGGCACAGGCGCGTGTCGGCGATCACCAGCGCGCCGGGCTTGAGCAGCGGCCACGACGGCGCCACCGCCATCCGGTCGAGCAGCACCAGGCTGTCGAGCGCGGTGGCCAGCGGATAGTCCACCTCGGCGCCGCTCGCCA
>JAHEDO010000298.1 GCA_024641185.1 Burkholderiaceae bacterium
CGGGCGTCCACTGCCCGGCCGCCGCACGATCGTCGTCACCGGCAATCCGCGATGGTCGCATCCGGGCTGCGAACGCGCCGACTCGCTGCAGTCGGCGATCGCGCTTGCCGGTTCGCCCGGCACGGACCCGGCGATCGCGACCGACGAAGTGATGATCGTGGGCGGCGCGCAACTGTATCGCGACGCGCTCGCGCTGGCCGATCGCATCGTGCTCACCGAGATCGACGCGGACTTCGACGGCGACGCCACCTTTCCGGCGCTCGACGGCGCGCGGTGGCAGGAGGCCGCGCGCCGCGCCGGCGTCTCGGTCAGCGGGCTCGGCTATTCGATCGTCGAGTACCGGCGGCGCGCTCGGCCTTAGGCGAGGTCGCGGCTCGCAAGCGCGGCGCGTCCGCTTCGACGACGTCCTGGAATCCGAGTTGCGCCGACAGCTGCGCGGCGGCAACACGCACCCGCGCCGCCTTCTCGTGCAAGGCCTGAAGCGACAGGCGCCAAATCGGCCCTGAAATCCCGATCGCACCCGAAACCCGGCAGGCAAAGTCGCGCACCGGCACCGCGACGCAGCGGACCTCTTCGTCGAACTCCCCGTCGTCGAACGCGACCCCGGTCCGGCGCACCTGCTCTATCTGGCGCATCAGCGCCTCGCGTCCGACGATCGTCCTGGACGTGAAGCGTTGCAGCTCCACGCGCGCGAGAAACTGCTGCAGTTGCCCGGCGGGCATTGCCGCAAGCAGCACCTTGCCGATCGCGGTCGCATGGGCGGGCCGTGGCGTGCCCGCGCGGTCGGCGAGCTGCAGCATGCCTGTGCCCGCGATGCGCGCAACGACGACGATCTCGTCACCCGAACGGATCGCGAAGTGGCTCGACTCGCCCGTCTCCGCGCTCAGGCGTTCGAGCGCCGGTGTGGCGAAGGCGAGCAGCGCGCTCTCGTCCAGCGCCCCGGCGGCGAGCGCGAACACGCGGCTCCCCACGCGATATCGCCTCGAATCCTCGAGCTGGGTCACGTAGCCGAGCTGCACCATCGTCCTCGCCAGATGGAAGGTGGTGCTGGTGTGCAGGCCGACGCGTTTGCTCAGATCGGCGAGACTGATGCCGTCACGGTGTCGCGCGACGTGCTCGAGGATCGCGAATGCGCGCTCGAGCGACTGGATTCCTCCGCGCGCCTTCGGCGTCTCCGTGAAGGCAGCGGATTCTGCATGCACGCTCTCGACGACCGGGCGGCTTTCACCGCCCGGCGCTGCTGCCGGGCGACGCCCTGGCCTGGCCGTTCCAGGGGCACGCTTGGTCGCGGCCGAGTTCGCGGTCGCCATCGCGCGGCGCTACCGGTCTTCCACCGGCGTGGTCACAACGATGAAGGTCAGGTCGCCCAGGCCGTTGTTGGTGATCTTGTGCGGCACGCCGGGCGGTATGAAGATGACGTCGTGCCGGCGCACGATCCGCTGCTCGCCACCGAACTCCATCATCCCTTCCCCGTCGAGCACGTGGTAGATCTGCTCCTGCACCTTGTGGGTGTGCATCTCCACGTAGGCCATCGGCTGATACGTGGAGATGCGGTAATCGACGAGCCGCGACCCCGCCGTCTCGGGCCGCACCAGAGCCTTCGACAGCGCCCCGCCGAAATGGCCGGGAAACTGCTGCCACGGCTCCTCGACGATGTTGCGCACGACCGCCTTGCGGGCTGCGTTCGAGCCCGCGCCCGCGGTGGCAGCCTTGCCGCCGCGCCCCTTCGCCTGCGCGGAGCGTACCTTCTTGTCCTTCGCCATGGTCGGCCTCCTGTGTCGTTGCGCCCCGCTACTGGCCGGGCAGGTACTTCGATCCGAACACCGGCTCCTTGTATGGAATCGGCGGCAGCGCCCATGCACCCGTGCCCGGCGGCCTGATATCCGCGTCGACGTGAACGTCGATCACGCAGGGCTTGTTCAACGCGACCGCGTGCGCCAGCACGTTCTTGAAGTCCTGCGATCGAGTGACGGTGAAGCCCTGCGCTCCGCACGCCCGCGCCCACGCAGCGAAGTCCGGGTTGTACGGCTTGCGCTCCGGTCCGCTGTAGAACGCGGTCCCGATCTCCCGGCCGTCGAAGTAGGCGTACTGCAGGTCGCGGATCGCGGCCCAGGCGAAGTTGTTCCAGACGACCCAGACCGCTGGGATGTCGTATTCGACCGCGGTGCACAGCACATGCGGCACCATCGTGAACCCGCCGTCACCGCATATCGACACACACGGCCGGTCGGGCGCAGCCAGCTTGGCACCCAGGATCGCGCTCGGTCCGAACCCCATTCCGGAGTAGCCCCAGGTGTTGAGCATGGTCTGGGGTTGGCGGGCCTCCCAGAACTGCATGAACCAGTTGTGGTGGATGCCCGAGTCGAGCGAGATGATCGCGTCGTCGGGCAGCACCGCACGGCAGTCGGCGACGATGCGCTCGGGCCGGATCGGCGAGGCGTGCGTCTCGAAGTTCGGCGCGACGTAGGCGTCCCACTCGGCGCGCCACCCGGCGATCTGCGCGTGCCAGGCGTCGAGCCGTGCCGCGCCGGTCCGGTGGCGCGGCGACACGGCCGCCATCAGTTGCTCGAGGAAGACGCGCGCGTCGGCGAGGATGCCGAGGTCCGGCGCGTAGTTGCGCCCGATCTCCGCGTGATCGACGTCCACGTGAATCAGCTTCGTGTGCGGAAAGTTCCACGAGTATCCGGGCATCCACGACGACGACGAGCGGTCGTCGAATCGCGCGCCGATCGCAATCACCAGATCCGCGTGGCGGCCCGCCTGGTTGGCCGGGTAGGCGCCGTTGCGGCCGATGAACCCCAGCGACAGCGGATCGCGCATGTCGATGCAGCCCATGCCGTTGGGAGAACTGATCACCGGAATGCGCAGCGCCTGCGCGAACTCGGTCAGTTCCTTGCTTCCTTCCGACAGGGTCATCCCGTGACCTATGAAAATCACCGGACGCTTGGCCTGCAGCACCATGTCCAGCGCTGTTGTGACGTCCTCCGGCGAGCCGCCGCTGCGGCGCAGTTCGAAACCGTGCCATTCCGGCTCAAGGTTTACTTCCGCTTCCTCTTGAAACAGATTGAACGGGATATCGACGTTGACCGGACCCGGCCGGCCACTGGTCATGGTCGTCACCGCCTGCCTTAGCGCGAGCGGCAGCATGTCCACCCGGCTTGGTTGGAAACTGCGTTTCACTACCGGACGGATCACGTTGGGGTAATCCGCTTGGTTGTGCCGGTTGAGTTCCTGGAACGGCCCGCGATTGAACTGCGAAGTCGGCACATTCGCGGTGAGCGCGAGCAGCGCGGAAGAATCGGTCTGCGCCACCGCCATCGCCATGATCAAATTTGCCGAGCCAGGGCCGGTCGAGGTCAGGGTGGCTACGGGC
>JAHEDO010000081.1 GCA_024641185.1 Burkholderiaceae bacterium
CTCCAGGTCCGAATACGACGCGGGCAACGCGAGGCAATAGCGCTCGTCGGCCAGCGCGTACTCGGCGTAACCGCCGTCGACCTGATAGCCGGTGAAGCGTGCCTGCGGGCACAGATTCTCGCGGCCGCTGCGGCAGTAGCGGCAGCGGCCGCAGGTCATCGCGAGCCACGGAATGCCGATGCGCTCGCCGATCCGGAAACGGAGCGCGCCACGCCCGCGTGCCTCGACGATGCCGACCACCTCGTGCCCCGGGATCACCGGAAGCTTGGGGTCCGCGAGTTCGCCGTCGACCACGTGCAGATCGGTCCTGCAGACGCCGCATGCGCGCACGCGCAGTCGGACCTGCCTCGGGCCGGGTTCGGGGCGCGGCAGCTCTCTCGCGTGCAGGCGCCCCGCCTGTCCGTCGAAGACCATCGCTTGCATGCCGTGCGCCATCGCGGCGACTATAGCCGATGGTCGTCGGGGCTGTGGCAAAGTAGGTCTTCAGGGCATGCAGGCCGTGGCGAGCAGGCGAAACGGTATCGACGGATGCAGAACGACAGATCCGCACACACGCAGGGTCAAGGGCAGGGTGCCGGGGCCGGCCTCGAGGAGCAGGCCCTCGCGGTCGACCTCGGTGGCACCAAGGCGCTGCTCGGGCTGTTCGCGACCGATCTTGGCGTCGCGGCGCCGCCGCGGGCGATCCACGTGCGCCGACTTGCCTGTGCCGATTTTGCCGGCTTCGAGGCGCTGCTGTCGGCCTATCTCGACATGGCGCGGACCGAGCGGGCGATCGGGCGCATCGAGTCGGTGTGTATCGGGCTCGCGGGACCCGTCGACGGTGATCGCGCGCGGCTGACGAATCTGCCGTGGGAGATCGACGCGAAGCGCATCGCCGCGATGCTCGCCGGTGCGCGGGTCCGGCTGGTCAATGACTTCGCGGCTGCCGCCGCGGGAATCGAGACACTGGGCGGCGAGGCCCTTCGCGTGGTCCAGCAGGCGGTCCGCCGACCGGGCGCGCCACGGCTGGTACTTGGCGCGGGTACCGGACTCGGCACCGCGCTGCTGATTCCCTGCGGGAGCACCTGGCGCGTCTTTCCCGGCGAAGGGGGCCACGCAGGCTTCGCGCCGCGCGATGAACGCGAGCTCGGGTTGTGGCACAGCTTGTCGAAGGGCGGGGGGAGAATCTCCTGGGAGAACGTGGTTTCCGGGCCGGGCATCGAGGCGATCTACGCCTACCTGCGTGGTCCTGGTACGCGCGACGATGCATCGAAGCCGGCGCGCGACCGGGTTTCGGCGGCGCGGATTTCGACGGCCGGGTTGGGCGAGGAGTCCGCGCGCGAGCCGGGTCGACGCCCGCAATCGCCGGCGGTCGACCCCGGCAGCGCTTCGGCGGCGCTGGACATGTTCGCGTCGGCGTTCGGCGCCTTCGCGGGCGACGCGGCGCTGTTGACGCTCCCCCACGGCGGTATCTATATCGCCGGCGGCATCGCCGCGAAGGTCTTCGATGCCCGCAGGACGCAGCTGTTCCTGCAGAGCTTCGGTGCGAAGGGCGTTCAGTCGGCGCTGATGTCGGGGTTCCCGGTGAGCCTCGTCGTCGAGCCACGCGTCGGCCTGCTCGGTGCCGCGCTGCTCGCGACGCGGCGGGATCCGGACCGGGCGTCGAACTGAGTCCCCGCACCGGGGCCGCGACGCCCCGGGCGCGGGTGGTGCCGCTTGCGGCTTGCCGATTGTCATCGCGCGCGCCGTGCGCCGTGCGCATCCTTGATATGCTGACCCTGCAGGTCACGCAGGAATCTCGGAGGAGGAGCATCGAATGGACAATCCGCAACGCAGTCAGGCCGTATCGCTCGACGCGGATCATCCCAGGTTCGTCCGCCAGCTCACCCGCAGCAGCTACGCGATGATTCTCGCCGGTGGGCGCGGCAGCCGTCTGGAGGCTTTGACCGACTGGCGCGCCAAGCCGGCGGTTCAGTTCGGCGGCAAATTCCGCATCATTGATTTCACATTGTCGAACTGTGTGAACTCGGGCGTCCGGAGGATCGCGGTCGCGACCCAGTACAAGGCGCAGAGCCTGATCCGGCATCTGCAGCGTGCGTGGAGTTTCCTGGACGGGCGCTTCAGCGAGTTCGTCGACATCATGCCGGCACAGCAGCAGGTGGAGCAGAACTGGTACCGCGGCACGGCCGACGCCGTGTTCCAGAACCTCGACGCGATCCGGCACAACCATCCCGAGTATGTGCTGATCCTCTCGGGGGATCACGTCTACAAGATGGACTACGGAAAACTTCTGGCGTTTCACGCGCGCAACAGCGCGGACGTGACCGTCGCCTGTGTCGAGGTGCCCAAGGCCGAAGCCAGAGGTTTCGGCGTGATCGGGATCGACAACGACTACCGGGTGAAGAGCTTCGTCGAGAAGCCCGCGGATCCGCCCGAGATCCCGGGCCAGCCGGGCATGTCGATGGCCAACATGGGCGTGTACGCGTTCAACACGCATTTTCTCTATGAGCAGCTGATTCGCGATGCGGACGACCCGCACTCCTCGCACGATTTCGGCCACGACATCCTTCCGCACTGCGTCTCGCGCTACCGGGTCTTCGCGCAGCCGTTCTCCGACAGCAGCGTGTCGAACGGCATCGACGACAAGCCCTACTGGCGCGACGTCGGCACCATCGACGCCTACTGGGCGGCGAACATGGAACTGACGCGTATCTCGCCGGACCTGAACATGTACGACGAGGAATGGCCGATCTGGACTCATCAGGAGCAGACTCCGCCGGCCAAGTTCGTGTTCGACGAGGACAACCGTCGCGGCGCGGCGGTCGACTCTCTGGTCTCCGGCGGCGTCATCATCAGCGGCGCGATGGTTCGCCGTTCGCTGCTCTTCTCGCGCGTGAGGGTGCACAGCTACGCGCTGGTCGAGGATTCTGTCGTGTTGCCCGATGTCGACATCGGCCGCAACTGCATCATCCGGCGCGCGGTGATCGACAAGCGCTGTCACATTCCCGACGGAATGAAGATCGGCGTGGACCCGGAAGAAGATCGGCGACGCTTCCACATCAGCGGGGGAGGCGTCGTGCTCGTCACGGCCGACATGCTCGGCCAGGGCTATCACGGGGTTCGTTGAGCCGCGGACGGTGCGCCTGGCCCGCCGCACACGGGCGGGGGTTTGGTAGGATCGCAGGGTGAAAGATCCCCGCATCGACCTCGTGCTGCTTTGGCACATGCACCAGCCCGACTACCGCGATGCGGTGGACGGCAGTTTCATGCTGCCCTGGACCTACCTGCACGCGATCAAGGACTACTCGGACATGGCGGCGCACGCCGAACGCCACCCGGGGGTGCACACCGTCTTCAACTTCGTCCCGATCCTGCTCGAGCAGATCGAGGACTACGTGCGCCAGTTCGAGGAAGGCCGCATTCGGGACCCACTTCTGGGCCTGCTGCAGCTCGCCGATCTGGATGCGATCGAACTCGACGAACGCGCGCTGATCCTCGACAGCGCCTTCGCGAGCAACCACCAGACGATGCTCGAGCCGTATCCGGAGTACCGTCGCCTCTACGAACTCTTCCGGCTGGCGGGCGGCGGGGCGCGTGCCGGCGAACAGCGCAATCCTCGCCTGGAGTACCTGTCGGGCGCTTTCCTGGGGGACCTGCTCACCTGGTACCACCTGGCGTGGATCGGCGAGACCGAGCGGCGCGCCAACCCGCTGTTCGGGCAGCTGATGGCCAAGGGATCGGGGTACACGCATTCGGAGCGCCTGCATCTCTACGAGGCGATCGGTGCGATCCTGCGCGGGCTGCTGCCGAGGTACCGCGCGCTGGCCGAGCGCGGCTGCATGGAGCTTTCGAGCACGCCGCACACGCATCCGATCGGCCCGCTGCTCATCGACCTGGCGTGCGCGCACGAGGCGATGCCGGGCGCACCGCTGCCGGCGGCCGCCGCTTATCCGGGCGGCACCGAGCGCGTGCGCGATCAGATCGCCCAGGCACTGGAATCGCACGCACGCCGCTTCGGCGAGGCGCCGCAGGGCATCTGGCCCGGCGAGGGCGCGGTCTCCGACGCCTTCGTCGCCGAGCTTGCACGGGCCGGCGTGCGCTGGACCGCAAGCAGCGAGGCGGTGCTGTCCAACAGTCTCGGAAAGGACGGAACGATTCAGCATGAAGGGGGACGCAGCTGGCTGTATCGTCCCTGGCTGCATCCGCAGGCAACCGGCCTCACGCTGCTGTTTCGCGACGAGCGCCTCTCCGATCTGATCGGCTTCGAGTATGCGAAGTGGAACGGTCGCGACGCCGCAGAGCATCTGGTGCGCGAGATCGAGGCGGTCGCCCACGCGGCCCCCGACGACGGGACGCCGGTCGTGCTGATCGCGCTGGACGGCGAGAACGCCTGGGAGTACTACCCGTACAACGGCTACTACTTTCTCGAGGAACTCTATTCGCGACTCGAAACGCATCCATGGATCAGGACCCGCACCGTGAGCGAGCTGCTCGATGCGGGGACGACCCGACCGGGTGTGCTGCCGCGGCTGGTCGCCGGCAGCTGGGTGATGGGAACGCTGTCCACCTGGATCGGTGATCGCGAAAAGAATCGCGCCTGGGACCTGCTCTGCGAAGCCAAGCAGGCCTACGACGGGGTCGTGGCGCTGGGCGGCCTGGGTCCGGCGGCGCTGGCCGTCGCACAGCGCCAGCTCGCCGCCTGCGAGGGCTCGGACTGGTTCTGGTGGCTCGGTCCGCAGAACCCGGCGGCGGGCGTCGCGCGTTTCGATCGCTTGTATCGGCACAACCTGCGCAGGCTCTATCAGCTGATTGGCCTGCCTGCGCCGGACTCGTTGGACGAGCCGCTCAACCTCGGACTCGCGGGCGGGCACCACGAAGCGGGCGGGGCGATGCGCCGCGCTCACGAACCCGCCTGACGTCCGGAACTCCGCAAGGCACCGCAACGTCATGCCCGGCAGCACCTTTCCCCTCGAAGTCAGCCCGCGCCTGCCCGAGCGGCTGGCCCGACTCGACGATCTCGCCAACGATCTCTGGTACAGCTGGGATCGGCCGACGCGCGCGCTGTTCGCGAAGCTCGACAGTGTCGTGTGGCAGACGGTCGGCCACAGTCCCAAGGCATTCCTGAAACGCATCGACCAGCGACTGCTTGAAGCGGCCGCCGGCGATCCGGTCTTCGTCAACAACTTCCTGAGGGTGCTGTCGTCATTCGACACCTACCACGAGGGCAGCGTTCACCAGACGGCGCCTGCCGCGTTTCCGGCGGACGCGCTGGTCGCGTACTTCTGCGCCGAGTTCGGTTTCCACGAGAGTCTGCCGATCTATTCGGGCGGCCTGGGCATCCTGGCCGGCGACCACTGCAAGGCGGCGAGCGACGCACGGCTGCCCTTCGTCGGCGTCGGCCTGCTCTATCGGCAGGGCTACTTCCATCAGGCGATCGACAGTCACGGGTTGCAGCAGGCCACCTACGCCGACGCCGATTTCTCCGACCTGCCGGTGACGCCGGTCCTCGATGCGGACGGGGCCGAGTTGCAGGTGAGAGTGGCGATGGCCGAACGCGAGGTCGCGGTGAAGGTCTGGCAGGCGCGGGTCGGCCATGTCCGTCTGTTCCTGCTCGACACCGACGTCGCCGAGAACACGGCAGCCGACCGGGGCATCACGCATCGGCTGTACGGCGGGGATCGCAGCACGCGCATCGAGCAGGAGATCGTGCTGGGCGTGGGCGGCGTGCGGGCTCTCGGTGCGCTCGGTCTGCACCCCACCGTCTGGCACATCAACGAAGGCCACGCGGCCTTCATGATCCTCGAGCGCATCAGTGCGCTGGCCGCGGCCGGCCTGGATCTGCGAACCGCGCTCGAGGCGGCGGCCAGCAACACGGTCTTCACCACGCACACCGCGGTGCCGGCGGGCCACGACCACTTCGCCAACGAAATTGTCCAGCGCTATTTCACGAAGTGGTGCGCGAAGATCGGCGCCACGCCGGAGCAGCTGCTGGCGCTCGGCGCCACGCCGGCGTCGGCCGACTTCAACATGACGTCCCTGGCCATCCGCGGTTCCCGGTTCCAGAACGGCGTGTCGCGCATCCACGGCGGGGTATCCTCGCGAATCTGCGCGCCGATGTGGCCGCAGATCGCCCCCGAAGAGAATCCGATCGACGCGATCACCAACGGCGTCCACATCCCCACCTTCCTTTCCGACGAGTGGGCGGAGCTGTTCTCCCGGCAGCTCGGGTCGGCCTGGAGCCTGAAGCCGTCGGACCCGGCATCGTGGGACGGCGTGCTGCGGATTTCGGACCAGCAGTTCTGGAGCGTGCGGCAGTCGCTCAAGGTGCAGATGCTGCACCTGGTGCGGCACCGCATCCAGCGTGCGCACGCGCGCAATCACGGCTCCGAGGCCCACCTGGACCGCATCCTGCGGCTGGCCGACCCGGCAAACCCGAACGTGCTGACGATCGGATTCGCGCGACGCTTCGCCACCTACAAGCGCGCGACCTTGCTCTTCGAGCGCCTGGACTGGCTGCGCGAGCTGGTCGGCGATCGCGAGCGGCCGGTGCTCTTCGTTTTCGCGGGCAAGGCGCATCCTGCCGACGAACCGGGCAGGGCGCTGATCCGCCGCGTGCACGAGGTCTCCTGCATGCCGGAGTTCGAAGGCAACGTGCTTCTGGTCGAGGGGTACGACCTGCGACTCGGCCGGCGGCTGGTGCAGGGGGTGGACGTCTGGCTGAACAACCCGCTCTATCCGCTCGAGGCCTGCGGAACCTCCGGGATGAAGGCGGCCCTGAACGGGGTGATCAATCTCTCCGAGCTCGACGGCTGGTGGGACGAAGGCTACGACGGGACCAACGGGTGGGCGATCAAGCCGGTTCACGACGGCCTCGACGAAACCGAACGCGCTCACGACGAGGCGCGCACGCTCTACGAGATCCTGCAGGACAAGGTGATCCCGCTCTATTACGAGCGCGGGCCGATCGGCTACTCGCCGGGCTGGATCGCAATGGCCAAGCGCTCGATGGCGAGCGTCGCGCCGCGCTTCAACGCGGCGCGGATGATCGAGCAGTACATGTCCAAGTTCTATCTGCCCGCGTCGGAGCACTGGGGGAACTATTCGCGCGACGGCTTCGCGCTGGCCCGCGCCGTCGGGCTCTGGAAGGAGAAGGTCCGGGCGGCCTGGAGCGGCGTCGCGTTGCGGCGGGTCGGCGACCCGCCGCGGCGGCTGAATTTCGGTGACGGCGCGCGATTCGAGATCGCGGTCGGACTCAACGGACTCGCCCCCGAGGACGTCGCAGTCGAAATGGTGCTTTGTCGGTTGGGCGTGTTCGGCGCGGAGGATGAACGCGCGGAGTTCCGGCTCGAGCCGGTGAGGGCGCTGGATCACGGCGAGTACCTGTACGGCATCGACCTCAGTCCCGACTGGTGCGGCAAGATGGAGTATCGTTTCCGGGCCTTTCCGTACATCGCTCACCTGACGCACCGCTTCGAGATGGGGCTGATGTGCTGGCTGTAGCGCGACGCGCTCGGCGGGCGGGCCGGAGTCGACGGTGAGGGCCCTGTTCGCGGTTTCAGAGGTCGCCCCTTGGGTCAAGACGGGCGGCCTGGGCGATGTCGCGGCGGCGCTGCCGCGCGCGCTGATGTCCGCCGGTTGCGGCGTGCGCGTTCTGGTGCCCGCCTACCCGGCGATGATGAAGGCATGCGGCGAGCGCCGCGCACTCGCGCGCATCGATTCGCCGGGCGGGCGGTTTCCGGCATCCACGCTCTGGGAGGCAGTGCTGACGGACGGGCTCACGCTGTGGCTGCTCGAATCGCCCGAATGCTTTTCGCGCGAAGGCAATCCGTATCTCGACGCGCAGGGGCACCAGTGGTCCGACAATGCGCTGCGCTTCGGGCTGCTGAGTCGTGTCGCGGCGCTGCTGTCCGCGCCCGGCTCGCCGGTTGACTGGCATGCGGACGTTCTCCACTGCAACGACTGGCAGTCGGCGCTCGCACCGGCCTATCTTCGCTACCTGCACGGAGACGAAGGCGCGGCCTCGATCGTCACGATCCACAACCTCGCGTTCCAGGGGATCTTCGACGCCACCGAGTGCGCGCCGTTGGGCCTGCCGGAGCGCGCCTTAACGCTCGACGGCGTCGAATTCCACGGCAAACTGTCGTTCCTGAAGGGCGGACTCCAGTGCTGCGACCTCGTCACGACGGTGAGCCCGACCTATGCGTCAGAGATCCTCGGGCCGGAGTACGGTTGCGGGCTCGAGGGCCTGTTGCGCTATCGCGCCGATCGGGTGTCGGGGATCCTGAACGGCATCGACACCGAGGTCTGGGACGCCGCTCGCGATCCGGCGCTGGCATCGAACTACGACTCGCACTCGCTCGACGCAAAGGCGGCGAACAAGCTCGCGCTGCAGAAGGAGCTCGGCCTTGCGCCGGACCCGCAGCGAATGCTGTTCGGCGTCGTCAGTCGCCTCACCGAACAGAAGGGGCTCGATCTGCTGCTTGAGATCGGCGATGCGCTTTGCGAAGAGGGCGCACAGATCGCGCTGCTGGGCTCCGGAGATCGCGCGATGGAGCGCGGCTGGCGCGATCTTGCGGCGCGCCGACCTGGCGGCTGCGCCGCGGTGATCGGGTTCGACGAGACGCTCGCGCACCGGATCGAGGCAGGCGCGGACGCCTTCGTCATGCCGTCGCGCTTCGAGCCTTGCGGTTTGAACCAGATGTACAGCCTGCGCTACGGCACGCCGCCGGTCGTGCGTCGCACCGGGGGACTCGCGGACACCGTGGTCGACGCGACACCGCAGGCGCTGGCCGATGGCGGCGCAAACGGCTTCGTGTTCGAGGAGGCGAGCGCGCCGGCTCTGTTCGACGCGCTGCATCGGGCGATCGCCACGTTCGGTGATCCGCGGACGTGGCGGGCAATTCAACGGGCTGGGATGCGGGCCGATTTCTCGTGGTCGGGCGCGGCCGCTCGGTATCTCGAGGCCTATCGCGCGGCCGTCCGGCTGCGCGAGACGTAGGAGGCGATCCTCGTCGTGGGCACACGTGGCGCGCGCGGGCAACGTTCGTCATCCGACCGACGGTGAAGGGGACCGCATGCTCGGGATGACGCTACGGTTCGCCGCCGCGCTCGCCGCGGCCGCGGTCGGTGCAGAGCACGCCGGTGCGATCCCTCCGCCGCCGATTCAGATCGCCGCGGACTGCGATTCGCCGACGTACGCCAGTGACGCACTGGTGTGCTCCGATCCGGCGTTGCTGGCGCTCGACCGGAGGGTGCGCGACGCATGGTTCGCGGGCGAAACGTCGAGCGCGATACTGCAGGGCTCTCTGGTCGAGGCGCAGGACGCCTGGTTCAGGCGGCGCAGCCTCTGCGCCTTCTCAGTGCGGCACGCGGCGTGCCTGCGGGCCGCGTACGCGGAGCGGATCACGGTGCTTGACGCGGTGCGCCTCGTTGCGTCCGGCCAGCCGGAAACGGGGAAGGGTGCGACCTGTTTCGGCGCCCCGTGGGGCGAGGGCCCCGTTCACATCCACGCGCCGGATCCGGCAGCTGCGATCGTCGCAGACGCAGGCGGGAGGCTGCTCGCCGTCGCGACCGCCGTCGACCGTCGCGACGACTGGGTGCCGTTCGTTCGCTTCGTCAACGAGGCGGACGCGATCCGGTTCGAGCCCAGGGGACAGGCGAACATCGTTTGCTTGCCCATGCCGAAGTAGGGCGAGCTCCGATCCGGGGCGGCGCCGTCGCCGGCGGATCGGGGCGCCCGAACCGTCAGCCGCCGTTGATCAACGCGTCGGCGATTTCGTAGCGTTCGTTGCCGATCCTTACCGTCGTCAGGTCGCCCTCGTGGCTGGAACGAAACTCGCCGGGATCCGCCTGGCTGGAGTCGTATCCCGTCGCCCGGCCCTTCTCGAAGAAGATCACCCGCTTGCGCCCGTCCGGTTTGGTCACGGTGACCATGCCGTTGCCGCTTCCTTCCCGAGATACGCCGAACGGACACGAGCCGCTCGGCTGTCCCGCGCCCATCGAGCAGGGGATGTCGCCCGTCGCGTGGTAATTGGTACCTGGCACCTTCGCGTCGCCGGCGGGTGCGCCGGGGCGCACGCCCGAGCCGTCGACGATCATCTCGAGCCGGTACTTCGCGACTTCGTTGCGCCGCGCGGCGGACCGCATCATGTAGACGCGAATCTTGTAGTCGCCGCTCTTCGGAGCGACGCCCTCGAACTGGTTGAGGCCATGGCCCTCCCCGATCGAACCGTTGTACATCGCGACCTCGTTCTCACCGGGTGCCAGGATGTTGAAATAGGTCGCGGTATGTTTGGTCGCCATGCTGATGTTCATGGACTGGCCCTCACGGGTCCGCAGGACGTAGTCGACGGTCTGATAGCCCTTGATCGAGGACTCGACGACCGCGCTGTTGGCGCCTTTGCTGAACTGGACTCGCTCGGTGCGAATGTCGCTGCGCGCGGTCGCGGTCGTGGCGGTGGAGCAGACGAGCGCAGCGGCGATGAGCGCTGCCTGAATTCGATGCCGGGTCATCACCGGTTAACCTCCTTGAAGTGGTTGGGCCCGACGGCGACAGCCGGCGGTTAGGTCGAGCACCTCGCTCCCTGTTGGACGAACGGCGCGCGAGGGTTTTAGGTTGACTCCTCTAGCGGTTCTTCTCTACTCTGCGACGAAATCGGTCCGCCGGGACAGTTCCCTTCTCGTCGCAGTTAAAATCCGCCTATGAGCATTTTGAAAACGATTTGCCGGGCCCTCGTGCTGGTCGCGCTGTTGTTCGGCCCGATGGCGGCTCGCGCCGAACTTGGTGGCCTGCCGGATCTTCGCGACGCGCGGGATCCCGCCCTTCAGGCCGGACTGCAGCGGGTCGTGCGCGAACTCGGCCTGGACGACGATGTCCGCGCGGGACATCTGGCACTGGCGCTGGTGGACGTGTCGAAGGGCGACGAACCGCGCCTCGCGATGCTCAACGGCGACGAGATGATGTACGCGGCGAGCATGCCGAAGATCGCGATCCTGCTCGGCGCACTCGCCGAAGCCGAGAACGGGCGGATTGCGCTCGACGCCAAGATGCTCACGGCGATGACGAACATGATCCGCTACTCGAGCAACGAGGACGCCACGCGCGTGCTCAAGCGCGTCGGCGAGGACCGGCTGCTTCAGATCCTGCAGTCGCCGCGGTTCCGGTTCTACGACGCCAACGGTAGCGGGGGCCTGTGGGTGGGCAAGCCCTACGGGTCGGAACCGGCCTATCGGCGCGATCCGGTCCACAATCTGTCGCACGGCGCGACCGTGTTCCAGGTCGCGCGCCTGTACTACCTGCTCGAGAACGACGTGCTGCTCACCCCGGCGCTGAACGCGCTGATGAAGGAGACACTCTCGAATCCCGGAATCCGGCACAAGTTCGTGCTGGGCCTGTCGAGCAAGCCGGGCGTGAAGATCTTCCGCAAATCCGGTACCTGGCGGAACTTCCACGCGGACAGCGCGCTGGTCGAATTCGGCGACCGCCGCTACATCCTGGTTGGAATCGCGGAGGACCCGTCGGGGGGCGAGTGGCTCGCCCGGCTGGCGGCACCGCTGCACGATCTGATCGCGGCACCTGTGCAGCACGCGGTGCTCGCGCGCTAGCCGCGAGCGTCGCACGCCCGCAGCGTGCCCGGTCGGGCGCGCTGGCATCAGCGGATGTTTTCCGCCGAGTGCAATACCACCTTGTCGCCGGCGAAGCGCACCGTGACGTTGCGCTTTTCGTCACCCCAGCGGCAGCTCTTGAAGCCGGCCGTGTCGCTGCACGAGTCCGGGCCGCCGAGGATCGCGGTCACGTCGTTGTACGCCATGCCGACCGCGACCTTCGCGTAGTTCTCTGTGGTGAGTTTGCTGCATCCGGCAGCGATCAGAACGACGCCGGCCAGCATGATTGCGGTCTTCATTGGGCTTCTCCAGGATTGCTCGAAATGCGGGCTCATTGCATGCCGTGAATGTCGCCGATCAGCCGCTGCAGCCGCGTGGCCAGTGCCTGGTGCTCGGCGGCCGAATTCTTGCGAAGGATGTTCGTGACCAGCGTGCTCATGTAGTAGAGCTGCCGCTTGCCCGCCGGATGTTCGATGATCGCGGCGGAGTTCATGTAGTTCTTCACGTTGCCCATGTAGGGCTTGCAGGTGAAGCCGGGTTCCTTCGCGCACTCGAACAGCGAACCCGACTTGAAGTAGACCGCGGAGTTCGCGAGCGCCGGCGACGACGCGTAGCGGATCCGTCGCTCGGTCACGTAGATCAGCCGCTTGATCTCGCGGCTCGAGAACTCGTCGACGA
>JAHEDO010000082.1 GCA_024641185.1 Burkholderiaceae bacterium
ACTGAACCTGCCGCCGATGGCGGCCAGCAACGGCGCGCGCACCGGCACGAACTTCACCGTGTCGATCGAGGCGGCCGACGGCGTGACCACCGGCATCTCGGCGGCCGATCGGGCGCGCACTATCCAGGCGGCGGTGGCGAAGGACGCGAGCGCGGACGACATCGTCCAGCCCGGTCATATCTTCCCTGTGATGGCGCGCGACGGCGGCGTCCTGATTCGCGCGGGCCACACCGAGGCGGGCTGCGACCTGGGCGCGATGGCCGGGCACACGCCCGCGGCGGTGATCTGCGAGATCATGAAAGACGACGGGACGATGGCCCGTCTGCCGGACCTGGTCGAGTTCGCCGCGCTTCACGGGCTGAAGATCGGCACGATCGCCGACCTGATCCAGTACCGCAGCGCCAACGAGAGCCTCGTCGAGCGGGTCGCCGAGCGCGACGTGACCACCGCTCACGGCCAGTTCCGGATGATCGCCTATCGCGACAAGCCGGGCCGCTCCCCGCACATCGCGCTGGTGAGGGGCACGCCGAGCCACGATGTCGAGACGCTGGTGCGGGTGCACGAGCCGGTCACGATCCTGGATGTGATCGACACCGGCCGCAGCACGCATTCCTGGCCGATCGACCGCGCGCTGGAGGCGATCGCGGCGAGCGAGGCGGGTGTGCTCGTTCTGCTGAACTGCGCGCAGACGGGCGAAAACCTGCTCGCGCACTTCGAGGGCCTGGCGCGCATGCAGGCCAGCGGCGAAGACGGGCAGCAGGCGGCGCGGCGCGCCGGAAAGGTCGACCTGCGCACTTACGGCATCGGCGCGCAGATCCTGAAGGACCTCGGCGTCGGGCGCATGCGGCTGCTCGCGCAGCCGCGCAAGATGCCGAGCATGACGGGCTTCGATCTCGAGGTCGTCGGATTCGACACAGCAAGCTGAGGACGACGAAGTGACGATTGAAGTTTTCGAAGCCGATCTGGACGGCAGCGACCTGCGCATCGGCGTGGTGCAGGCGAGGTTCAACGACTCGGTCTGCGAGGCACTGCGCCAGGCCTGCGTGCAGGAGCTGCTTGCGCTCGGGGTGGCGCAGGAGGACATCTTCGTGTGCACCGTCCCGGGAGCGCTCGAGATTCCGTTCGCGCTCGCCAGGCTGGCCGCGACCGACGAATTCGACGCCCTCATCGCGATCGGGGCGGTGATCCGCGGCGACACCTACCACTTCGAAGTGGTGTCCAACGAGAGCGCGGCGGGCATCGCCCGCGTCTCGCTCGACGAGGCCATTCCGATCGCCAATGCGATCCTGACCACCGACACCGACGCGCAGGCCGAGGAGCGGGCCGCGGTCAAGGGGGCGGAGGCGGCGCGCGTCGCGGTCGAGATGGCCAATCTCGCCGCGTCGGTCGAGGCGCTGGGCGAAGCGCCGGATTTCGGTGAGCATGGCGAATAGATCCGGGATGCCAGACAAGACGCCCACTGACGCCGACGCGGTCGACGCAACCGGCGCAACCGGCGCAACCGGCGCAACCGGCGCAACCGGCCCGCAGGGCGGTTCGCCCGGCTCGAAAGGCGGCGCGTCGGCGTCCCCGAAGAGCGCGTCGGGCAGGTCCTCGACTGCGCGCAGCGCGCGGCGCCGCTCGCGCGAACTGGCAATGCAGGGCCTGTACCAGTGGCTGGTCTCGCGCGAAGACGCGGGCGCGATCCAGGCGCACCTGGTCGAGTCTCCCGGCTACGAGAGGGCGGACAAGGAGCATTTCGACGCGCTGCTGAATGGCGTGATCGCGGCCGTCGACGAGCTGCACGCCGCGATCGTGCCGTATCTGGACCGCAAGGTCGGCGAGCTCAGCCCGGTGGAGCACGCGGTGCTGCTGCTGGGCGCCTACGAGCTCGCCAGGCATCCGGAAATTCCCTATCGCGTCGTGATCAACGAGGCGGTGGAGCTCGCGAAGACCTTCGGCGGCACCGACGGCTTCAAGTACGTGAACGGCGTGCTCGACCGCGTCGCGGCTCGGCTGCGCCCGGTCGAGGCCGCGGCCGCACGCTGATCGCGCCGCCGGTCTCACAGTGCGCAAGGGCACGCCGTCTCGCCTGCGCCCCTCCGCGAGCGGTGCGGGCGCCCCGGGCAAGCACGGCGACAGGGCCGGCGGCTCCTCGACGATGGGTGAATTCGAACTGATTCGCCGTTTCTTCGATCGCGGACCGGCGCGTCATGCGGAACTCGGCCTGGGCGACGACTGCGCGCTGCTGAGCCGGCGCGGCCCGGACACGACGCTGGCGATCACCACCGACATGCTGGTCGGCGGGCGGCACTTCCTCGAGGGCACCGACCCGGAGGCACTCGGCCACAAGGCGCTGGCGGTCAACCTGTCGGACCTGGCTTCGATGGGTGCGAGTCCGCTCGCCTTCACGCTGGCGCTGGCGCTGCCCGGGGCCGACGAGGCGTGGCTGGGCGCGTTCTCCCGCGGAATGTTCGCGCTCGCGGACCGCTTCGACTGCGAGCTGATCGGCGGAGACACGACGCGCGGCCCGCTGAACCTGTGCATCACGGCGATCGGCGAGCTGCCGGCCGGCTCGGCGCTGCGGCGCGATCGCGCCGAGCCCGGAGACGACCTCTGGGTCTCCGGGGAACTGGGCGGCGCGGCGCTGGCGCTCGCGTCGCTGCGCGAGCCGCACCCGCCCGCCACCGGCAGCCCGGCCCTCGGGCGGCTGGAGCGTCCCGAGCCCCGGGTGGCGCTGGGCGTCGCGCTGCGCCATCTGGCACGGGCGGCGATCGACGTTTCCGACGGTCTGATCGGCGACCTGGGGCATATCTGCGATCGCTCGCGCGTGGGCGCCGAAGTCGACTGGCCGGCGGTCCCGCTCGCGGCCGGACTCGCATCCGTCGCCGCGGCGCGACGGCCGGCGCTCGCGCTCGCGGGCGGTGACGACTACGAGCTGCTCTTCACCGCGGCGCCCGAGAACCGCGGTTCGATCGAGGCGCTGGGGCGCGCGCCGGCGGCGCCGCTGCGGCTGACGCGTATCGGGCGCATCGTGGCGAGCAGCGGCGTGCGCATTCTCGACGCACGAGGCGTCGCGATGCCGATCGACGCGAGCGGCTACGACCACTTCGGGTGAGCAGACGATGAGCGACGCGGCGCCGATTCGTCCCGATTGGGCCTTCATGCGAGGGCGACTGTCGCGGGTCGTCGCGCTCGGGTTCGGCAGCGGCCTGTCACCGATCGCGCCCGGTACCGTCGGCACGCTGTGGGCCTGGATCGTCTGGCAGCCGCTCGCGAGCTGGCTGTCGCCGCCGGCGCTGCTCGCGTTGTGCGCGGTCGGATTCGGCGTCGGCATCTGGGCCTGCGGGCGCACCGCCGAGGCGCTCGGGGTGGCCGACCACGGTGCGATCGTCTGGGACGAGGTCATCGCGTTCTGGCTGGTCCTGACGCTGGTGCCGGGCGGCTTCGTTGCCCAGCTGATGGCCTTCGCGCTTTTCCGGCTGTTCGACATCGTCAAACCGCCTCCGATCAGGTATTTCGATGCGACGATCAAGAACGGTTTCGGCGTCATGTTCGACGACCTGCTCGCGGCGTTCTACACGCTGCTGGTGATCGCGCTGTGGAGGACGCTGACGTGAAGGACCGCCTCGCCGACGGCGTGTCGGGGCCGGGCCTGTCCGCCGGGGACGTGTCCGCAGCCGACGAGTCCGCAGCCGGCGAGTTCGCAGCCGGCGAGTTCGCAGCCGGCCTGCCGCAAGCCGACCCCAGCGTGGTGGACGTCTCCGAGGAAGCGGTCTTCGCGCGGGCGGCGGCGCTCGGCAGGGCGCTCGAGGCGCGCGCATGGATGGTGGCGACGGTGGAATCTTGCACCGGTGGCCTGCTCGCGCGCGCATTCACCGAGACGGCCGGGTCGAGCGCGTGGTTCGAGCGCGGCTGGGTCACGTACTCCAACGAGGCGAAGTCCGAACTCGTCGGCGTGTCCGCTGCGACCCTCGCCCGGCACGGCGCGGTCAGCGAGCCGACGGCGGGCGAGATGGCTGCCGGCGGGCTCGTGCGCAGCCGGGCACGGCTCGCGATCGCGGTGACCGGCATCGCCGGTCCCGGCGGCGCGGTCCCGGGCAAGCCGGTGGGCACGGTCTGCTTCGGCTGGGCGCTGGGCGGCCGCGCGGCGGTCTGCGAAACCCTGTGCTTCGCCGGAGACCGGAGGGCGGTACGATTGCAGGCGGCGATGCATGCCCTGCGCCGCGCCGAACTGTTGCTTTCGGCTGAACCGAAAGGCTGATTGTTTATACAGTAGTTCTGTGCAATACTTTCCTCATTCAGCAACCGACAACGAGGAAGCCAGGGCAATGGACAAGGTAATCAAGATGGACGACGCAAAATCGAAAACCGAGCGCGCGAAGGCGCTTGCGGCTGCCCTGGCGCAGATCGAGAAGCAGTTCGGCAAGGGCTCGGTCATGCGGTTTGCCGACGGGAGCGTGGAAAACGACATCCAGGTCGTGTCCACCGGGTCCCTGGGGCTCGACATCGCATTGGGCATCGGCGGGTTGCCTCGCGGCCGTGTGGTGGAAATCTACGGGCCGGAATCCTCGGGCAAAACCACCCTCACGCTGCAGGTCATCGCCGAAATGCAGAAGATCGGCGGCACCTGCGCGTTCATCGACGCCGAGCACGCGCTCGATGCCCAGTACGCCGGAAAACTCGGCATTGCGCTCGAAGATCTGCTGATTTCCCAGCCGGACACCGGCGAGCAGGCGCTCGAGATCGCCGACGCCCTGGTGCGCTCCGGCTCGGTCGACCTGATCGTCATCGATTCGGTCGCGGCGCTGACGCCCAAGGCGGAAATAGAAGGCGAGATGGGCGACTCCCTGCCGGGTCTGCAGGCGCGGCTGATGTCGCAGGCGCTGCGCAAACTCACCGGCACCATCAAGCGGACCAACTGCCTGGTGATCTTCATCAACCAGATCCGCATGAAGATCGGCGTCATGTTCGGCAATCCGGAAACCACGACCGGCGGCAACGCGCTCAAGTTCTACGCGTCGGTGCGGCTGGACATCCGGCGTACCGGGTCGATCAAGAAGGGCGACGAGGTCGTGGGTTCGGAAACCCGGGTCAAGGTGGTGAAGAACAAGGTCGCGCCGCCGTTCAAGCAGGCCAACTTCGACATTCTCTACGGCGAGGGCATCTCGCTTCACGGGGAGATCCTGGATCTCGGATCCGAATGCAATGTCGTCGAGAAGAGCGGCGCCTGGTACAGCTACGGCGGCGAGCGCATCGGACAGGGCAAGGACAACGCGCGCGAGTACCTGCGCGAGCACCCCGAGATGGCGCTCGACATAGAGAACAAGGTACGCGCGCACTACGGTGTGGTGTCACGCGGTGCTGCGCCGGCAGAAGAAGCCGCCTGATCGCGGCCAGGGACCGGCGGGCGGGCGAGCCGACGCGCCGCGGGCGCGCGCGGGCTTCGAAGACGACCCGGCCGTGCCCCGGCGCAGCGGGCTTTCGCTGCGCGCGCGGGCGCTGAACCTGCTCGCGATCCGCGAGCACAGTCGCGTCGAACTGACGCGCAAGCTCGCGACGCATGCGGAGTCCGAAGAGCAGCTCGGCGCCGTGCTCGACGACCTCGAGCGTGCGGGGCATCTGTCGCAGCAGCGATTCGTGGAGAGCCTGATTCGGCGGCGCTCCGCGCGCTACGGGTCGCGGCTGATCGAGCATGAACTCAAGGGGCATCGGGTCGCCGACGAGATCAGCGCACCCTTGTTGCGCGAGCTCGCAACCGACGACCGGCAGCGGGCGCTAGAGGTCTGGCGCAAGCGCTTCGGTCGTCCGCCCGAAGATCTGTCGGAGCGCGCCCGGCAGCACCGCTTTCTGGCGCAGCGCGGTTTCGACGCAGAGGCCATTTCCGCGGTCTTCCGCGCGCTGCGGGAGGAAGCCGCCGACGGGGATTGAAGCCGGCGCCCCGCCGCGTCAGGTCGACGGGAATCGGTACTTTCGCTGTGCTAAGATTTCCGCTTTTCGCGGCGCACAAAGCAACGACACCAATGCCTCTGCCGCCGGCACGAGCCTGTCGGGCCTGCACCCCCAGTTCACAGATCGGCGTCGAGGCGCAGCCCGTCGGCGATCGGCTGCGGGCGGGCTCGGTGCGCTTCGATCACCATACCAACGGGCGATGGCTTGCGTCGGTGGTCGGCGGCTGACGCCGACGCGCCCTTTGAAGGCAGTCATCTGAGCCCCATTTCCGCGACACCGAGGACAATCGACGATGAAGATCCACGAGTATCAGGGCAAGGAAATTCTGAAGCGTTACGGCGTGCCGGTGCCGCGCGGAATCCCGTGCTTCACGGTTGACGAGGCGGTCATGGCCGCCGAGACCCTCGGTGGTCCCGTCTGGGTGGTCAAGGCGCAGATCCATGCAGGCGGTCGCGGCAAGGGCGGCGGCGTGAAGATCGCGAAGTCGCTGGCGGAAGTCAAGGACTGGGCCGGCAAGATCCTCGGCATGCAGCTCGTCACGCACCAGACCGGGCCGCACGGACAGCGGGTCCGACGCCTCCTGATCGAGGAGGGCGCCGACATCAAGGCCGAACTCTACGTGGGCCTGGTGGTGGACCGCGTCACGCAGCGCGTGACCGTGATGGCCTCCAGCGAAGGCGGCATGGACATCGAGGAGGTGGCCGCGAACAGGCCCGAGAAGATCCATAAGGTCGCGGTCGACCCGGTGGCCGGCCTGTCCGACGCGCAGGCCGACGACCTCGCCCGCAAGATCGGCGTTCCGGAGGGCTCGGTGCCCAAGGCACGCGCCGTTTTCCACGCGCTCTACAAGGCGTTCTGGGAGACCGACGCGAGCCTGGCCGAGATCAATCCGCTGATCCTCACCGGGGCGGGCGACGTGATCGCGCTCGACGCCAAACTCAACTTCGACAGCAACGCGCTCTTTCGTCACCCCGAGATCCTCGAGATGCGCGATCTCGACGAGGAGGACCCCGCCGAGATCGAGGCGTCCAAGCACGATCTGTCCTACATTCAGCTCGACGGGAACATCGGCTGCCTGGTCAACGGCGCCGGTCTGGCGATGGCCACGATGGACACGATCAAGCTGTTCGGTGGCGAGCCGGCCAACTTCCTCGACGTCGGCGGCGGTGCGACCAAGGAAAAGGTCACCGAGGCCTTCAAGATCATGCTGCGCAACCCGAAACTGGCCGCGATCCTGGTCAACATCTTCGGCGGAATCATGCGTTGCGACGTGATCGCCGAGGGCGTGGTCGCCGCGTCGCGCGCGGTCGGGCTGAAGGTGCCGCTGGTGGTGCGGATGAAGGGCACGAACGAGGAGCAGGGCAAGAAACTGCTCGCCGACTCTGGCCTGCCGATCATCTCGGCCGCAACGATGGGCGAGGCGGCGAAGAAGGTCGTCGAAGCGGCCGGCAAGGCCTGAACAGCACGGCACGCAACGAGGAAACAGCGAACATGTCGATCCTGATCAACAAGGACACCAAGGTCATCACCCAGGGCATCACGGGCAAGACCGGTCAGTTCCACACCCGGATGTGCCGCGAATACGCCAACGGCCGCGCCGCCTATGTGGCCGGCGTGAATCCGAAGAAGGCGGGTGAGGATTTCGAGGGCATTCCGATCTTCGCCTCGGTCAAGGAAGCGAAGGCGCGCACCGGCGCGACCGTCTCGGTCGTCTACGTGCCGCCGGCGGGCGCCGCCGAGGCGATCTGGGAGGCGGCCGACGCCGACCTCGACCTGGTCATCTGCATCACCGAGGGCATCCCGGTGCGCGACATGATCGTGGTGCGCGACCGGATGCGCAAACAGAACAAGAAGACCCTGCTGCTTGGGCCGAACTGCCCGGGCGTGATCACGCCGGATGAGCTGAAGATCGGCATCATGCCGGGCCACATTCACATGAAGGGCCGCATCGGCGTCATTTCCCGTTCCGGCACCCTGACCTACGAGGCGGTGGGACAGTTGACCGCGCTGGGACTCGGGCAGTCGTCCGCGGTCGGCATCGGTGGCGACCCTGTCAACGGGCTCAAGCACATCGACATCCTGAAGCTCTTCAACGACGACCCGGACACCGACGCAGTGGTGATGATCGGCGAGATCGGGGGCTCCGACGAGGAAGAAGCCGCCGAGTGGGTCAAGGCCAACATGAAGAAGCCGGTGGTCGGATTCATCGCCGGCGTGACCGCGCCGCCGGGCAAGCGGATGGGACACGCGGGCGCGATCATCTCGGGCGGCAAGGGCACCGCGCAGGAGAAGCTCGCAGTGATGGAAGCCTGCGGCATCAAGGTCACGAAGGACCCGTCGGAGATGGGCAAGCTGCTGAAGTCGGTACTGCGCTGACCGTCGCGAGTTCATCCGCCTGGGTGGTCACGCCGGAGTCGTGATGGAGTTCGCTACCGCAGCCTTCTGGCTGGCGCTCGCCCAGATCGTCTGGGTCAACATCCTCCTGTCGGGCGACAACGCGGTGGTGATCGCGCTGGCCGCCCGCTCGCTGCCTCCCAGGCAGCAGAAGCAGGCGATCGTGATCGGCTCGGGTGCGGCCATCGTGATGCGGATCGTGCTCACGGTGGTGGCGGCGCAACTGCTCGAGCTGCCGTGGCTCAAGACGATCGGCGCGCTGCTGCTGCTCTATATCGGCGTCACCCTGCTGCTTCCGGACGGCGAAGAGGACGGGCACGGCTCGCAGACCGGCGGGATGGTCGCCGCGGTGCGCACGATCCTGATCGCCGACCTGGTGATGAGCCTGGACAACGTGATCGCGGTCGCGGCCGCCGCCAACGGCAGCATGCCGCTGCTGATCATCGGCCTGGCGATCAGCATTCCGCTGGTGATCTTCGGCAGCACGCTGCTGCTGCGGGTCATCGAGCGTTTCCCGGTGGTCGTCTGGTTGGGGGCCGCGCTGCTGGGTTACATCGCCGGCGAGATCATCGTCGCGGACCCGGCGCTGATCCCCGCATTCACCGCCTTCTCGATTGCGCTCGGCACCGAACTGCACCAGCTCGGCCTGGCCTTGGGCGCGGCCGGTGCGCTGTTCGTCGTCGTCGTCGGCAAGGTGCTGCTGGCGCGCCGCCGGGCCGATGCCCAATCGGCGCCGCGCGCCACCTGACGCGGCTTTCGGCGCACCTGTTGTATTGGGCGTTCAGGCCGATCACCGCCTGGCGGTAGGGTTCGGCCGTTCATGAAATTGTTCCTTAGGGGTGTCCTGCCGGCAGACCTAGAGTGTGCTGGATGGGCACTATCGCATTCACTGGCCTGCCGAGCGCCGCTGCCGGCCCGGGCCGACGGCACGCGTCTCGTCCGGTTCACCTGGTCGACTGGGCGGGGCTCTCGGATCCGGGCTGCGTCCGCGCGCACAACGAGGACTGCTGGCAGATCGTGCCGGAAAAGGGGCTGATGGTCCTGGCCGACGGCATGGGCGGCTACAACGCCGGCGAGGTGGCCAGCGCGCTGGCGGTCCACACGGTGGCCGACTTCGCGTTCGACGACCCCACGCTCGAGGGCAGCGCCGACCCGCTGGAACAGCTCGCACAGGCCTTCGCCGTCGCGAACGCGTCGATCATCGCGACGGCGGCCGGCCGGCCCGAATGCCTGGGAATGGGGACGACGCTGGCGGTGGCGTGGGTGGCGGGATCACGGCTGTTCCATGCGCATGTCGGAGATTCGCGAATCTACCTGTTGCGCTCCGGGCGGCTCGCGGCGCTCACGCGCGACCACTCGGTCGGGCAGGCGATGCTCGACGCCGGGGTCGGCGAGCAGAGCAGCGCTCTGCGCGCGTCGCTGCGCGGCGTGCTGACGCGGGCGCTCGGCGTGGAGAGCGCGGTCGAGGCCGATTTCGGCGAAGTCGCGCTCGAGTCCGGCGACCGGCTCCTGCTGTGCACCGACGGAATCACCGACATGGTCGCCGATGCGGCGATCAGGCGACAGCTCGCCCGCGAGGCGGGTGCCGACGAGGTAGTCGGCGGCCTGGTGAAGGCGGCGCTGCAGGCCGGTGGATCGGACAACGCGACCGCCGTGCTCGCTATCTTCGAAGACGCCCGTCGCGGGCGCTCCTGAGCCCGGGCGGATCGATGCAGTACCACGAACACACCGTGGCCGCCAAGCTGGTGCTCAGCTTCGGCGACCTGGTGCTCAGAAGCATCCCGATCGTCAAGGACAGCATCACGATCGGAAGGCGGCCCTACAACGACGTCGCGCTGGACGACCTCACCGTCAGCGGCGAGCACGCGGCGATCCTCGTCGTGGACGGCGAGCGGATGATCAAGGACCTGAACAGCCGCAACGGCACCCAGGTCAACGGGCTGCCGATCCAGGCGAAGCGGCTCGAGCACGCCGACCTGATCGAGGTCGGCATCTATCGCATGCGCTACCTGCTCGAGCGCCGCCCGAACGCGGCGGCGGTTCCCGACGCCATCGGAGGCGATGTCTACATCGAGTGGCTGAGCGGCCCCGAGCGCGGGCGCGAGCAGCCAGTCGAGCGCCCGATCGTGTCGATCACCGGCGGGGTGAACCAGGTGGCGGCGCTGTCGCGGCGCAAGAACGGTTACTTCATCACGCACCTCGAGGGGCTCGCGTTTCCGCTGGTCAACGGCGATTCGATCGGGCTGGGTGCGCGTCAGCTGTCCGACGGGGATCTGGTCGAACTCGCCGGGACCATGCTGCGGTTCCGCGTCCGGTCGCCGGGATAGACGATGAGCACCTTCGTCCGGCTGCTGGCCTGGTTCAGGCGCCCCGCAATCGGCGTCGCACTGACGCTGCTGATGTGCGCGAGCATCGCCGGGCTGCTGAGGTTTCCCGCGCCGCAGGCGCTGGACCGGTTGCTGTACGACGCCCGGGTGCGGGGCCAGACGGCGCCGGCCGAAGATCGGGTGGTGATCGTCGACATCGACGAGCGAAGCCTCGCGAAGGTCGGGCGCTGGCCCTGGCCGCGCGAGACGGTCGGGGAACTGATCGGCCGGCTCTCCGACGCCGGGTCGAGCGCGATCGGCGTCGACATCGTGTTCGCCGAGCCGCAACGCGAGCCCGGGCAGGATGCCTCGCTCGCCCATCAGCTGCAGGGCCGACCGGTGGTGCTCGGCTACTACTTCACGTCGGATCGCGGCGGCCAGCGCTCCGGCCAGCTGCCCGCGCCGGTCATGGACGCGCTGGCGCTGCCGGGTTCGGCGCATCGCGTGACCTCCTGGACGGGCTACGGCGCGAACCAGCCGGGTCTGCAGCATGCCGCCGCCGCCGGGGGCTTCTTCAATCCGATCGTCGACGACGACGGTGTGGTTCGCGCGCTGCCCCTGCTGGCCGAATTCGACGGCGCACTCTACGAGTCGCTCGTGGTCGCGCTGCTCAGGCGCCACCTCGACGCCGGCAACCTGCGGCTCGGCTCCGATGCGCTGGTGCTCAAGGGCTCGCGCGGCACGGCCACGATCCCGCTGTCCGACGGCCTGAGCGCGATGGTGCCCTTCGCCCGGCTCGAAGGCGACGCCACCGGCTCCCGAATCCGCAGCCTGGCGGCGGTCGACGTGCTGCAGGGACGCGTGCCGGCTGACGCGCTGCGCGGCCGGATCGTGCTGATCGGCACGTCGGCGCCGGGGCTCACCGATCTGCGGGCGACGCCATTGCGCGCCGCGTTCCCCGGCGTCGAGGTCCACGCAGCGCTGCTCTCGGGCGCGCTCGGCGGCGCGCACCCGATGATCCGCGAGCGCTCGGAGTTTTCCACGACGGTCGGGGTGCTCGCCGCCGCGGCCGCGGGGCTGGGGCTCGCGTTCGGCCTGCCGATGGTCGGCGCGGTCGGCGCGGTGGTGTTCAGCGTCGTCGCCGCCGTCGGGATCTGGCTGACCGGCTCCATCGCGTGGTCGAACTTCGGGCTCGTCGTGCCGGTGGCCGCCGGACTGATGCTGGTGGCGCTGCTGACGCTGCTGAATCTGGCAGCCGGCTATTTCGTCGAGGGTCGGGCGCGACGCGCGGTCGCGCTGCTCTTCGGCGAGTACGTGTCGCCGGCGCTGGTCGAGCGGATGATGCGCGATCCGCGCCGCTTCGCCGCCACCGGGAGCGAGAACCGTGAGCTCACGATCCTGTTCGTCGACATCCGGGGGTTCACCCGGATCGCGGAGACGATGCAGCCGGAAGCGCTGCGCGAGTACATCAACGCCTTCCTGACCGCGATGACCGACGTCGTCCATCGCTACGGCGGCACGGTCGACAAGTACATCGGTGACGCGGTGATGGCGTTCTGGGGCGCGCCGATCGAGGACCCGCAGCACGCCGACC
>JAHEDO010000083.1 GCA_024641185.1 Burkholderiaceae bacterium
GACGGCGACACGCGGGCGGGCGAAGCCGTCGGACCGGCGCCCCCGGGATCCTCGGCCACGACCGAGCCCCCCGCGACGCTCGAACCTGGAAGCGCACCCCCCGCGGCACCCTTACCGCCCCCGCCCGCCGCGGCACCCTTACCGCCTGAGGAGGCCTCACCAGCCGCGGCGACCTCGCTGGCCGCGGCGACCTCACCGGCCGCGACGACCTCACCGGCCTCGACGACCGCACCGGCCTCGACGACCTCACCGGCCGCAACGACCTCACCGGCCGCAACGACCTCACCGGCCGCGGCGACCGACCCGTCCGCCGAGCGCCGGGGATGGATGACGCGCCTTCGACAGGGGATGAGCAAGACGCGCTCGAACCTTTCCGGCCTGTTCGGTGGCGCGAAAATCGACGAGGCGCTCTTCGAGGAGCTCGAGACCGCGCTGCTGGTCAGCGACGCCGGCGTCGAGACCACCGCACGCCTGCTCGAGGCCTTGCGGACCCGGATACGGCAGCAGCGACTCACCGATGCCTCGCAGGTCCGCGACGCGCTGCGCCAGCTGCTGACCGAGCTGCTGACGCCGCTGGAACAGCCGATCGACATCGACCGCGCGACGCCCCTGGTGATGATGATCGCCGGCGTGAACGGTGCAGGCAAGACCACCTCGATCGGCAAGCTGGCTCACCACCTGCGGCGCGAGGGCAAGTCGATCCTGCTCGCCGCGGGCGACACCTTCCGCGCGGCCGCGCGCGAGCAGCTTGCCGAATGGGGAGCGCGCAACGACGTTCAGGTCATTTCTCAACAGGGCGGCGACCCCGCCGCGGTCGCCTTCGACGCGGTGAGCGCCGGTCGCGCGCGCGGGCTCGGCGTGGTGATGGTCGACACCGCCGGCCGGCTCCCCACGCAGGCCCACCTGATGGACGAGCTGAAGAAGATCCATCGCGTGGTCGCCAAGGCCATGCCCGGCGCACCGCACGAGGCACTGCTCGTGCTCGACGGCAACACCGGCCAGAACATGCTGGCCCAGGTGAGGGCCTTCGACGAGGCGATCGGGCTGACCGGTCTGGTGGTGACCAAGCTCGACGGGACCGCAAAGGGCGGTGCGCTGGCCGCACTCGCGAACTTGCGCCGCGAGCGGCCGATTCCGGTCTACTTCATCGGCGTGGGCGAAGGCATCGAAGACCTACAGGCCTTCAGCGCGGCCGAGTTCGCGTCGGCGCTGCTCGACTGAAGCGCGCACGAACCGCTGCTCCGGGGCAACCCGCAGAACCCGAGACGAAGGCGCGCAAAGGCCGTGCACGCGCCGGTTCGCCGCGCGCGGCCCGGCGTCAAGCGGCTGGCGCCCGCGCGGCCTGCTGCTCGATTACCCTAGCCCTGGGCGACGGCTCCTCGGCCACGACTGTGCGGCAACGGCCTTCCTGCTTGGCCCGGTACATTGCCGCGTCGGCGCGCCCGAAGAAGGTCTGCACGTCGTCCCCCGCCCTGAGCTGCGCCAGACCGATGCTGACCGAGAAGAACGGCCGCGTGCCATCGGGCGCGGTCGGGCTGCAATTGGTGAACTCGCGCATGATCCGGTCGGCGATTTCCAGCGCCATCGCCTTGTCGAGGCCGGGCAACAGCACGACGAACTCTTCACCACCGTAGCGGAACGCATAGTCGGTCGAGCGCACGCTGTTGGCGATCGTGGCGCCGAGCATCCGGATCACCGAATCGCCGAAGCCGTGCCCGAAGTTGTCGTTGACCTGCTTGAAGTGGTCGATGTCGACCACCAGCAGTGACGCGGTGCGGCCGCGCCGCACGCAGCGGTCGATCTCCACCGGCACCACCGAGTCGTAGGCGCGGCGGTTGCTCAGACCGGTCAGCGGGTCGAGCTGCGAGAGCAGCGACAGCTCCCGCGTCTGCGCCGCAAGCCGCTGCTGCTGCCCGCGCAGCGCCTTGACCTGTGTACCCACCGCGGCCGCGAGCATGATGGACTCGATCCAGGTGCCCGCCGGAATCGCCTGCAGCAGGACCGGCGACCAGGGGAGCAGCCCGAGATACAGGCCGATGTAGACGAGCACCGAGAACGCGAAGACGCTGAACGCCGCGAGAATCACGCGCGCGATCGGGTGCCGCTGGCGCACCGCGCGCACGACGTCGACCACCATCGCGACGATCGCGACAGACGCGACCCCGATGGCGACTTGCGGAATCATCGACCCTTCGATGAAGGGCACCGCGGCCATCAGGATGGCCCACGCGGCGAGCACAGCCCCGGTTACCGTCCTTCTCGAGGTCACAGTCGCCGCGCTCATCGTGGCACCCACGGTGACCAGCAGTCCGCGAACGAAGAGCCAGTGGAACAGTGCCGCGGTCAGCCCGAGCGCCCCGCCCACGCGGATCACCAGCATCCGGACGTCGACCCCTTTCCCCCCGAACAGGGCGATCAGCGGATCCAGCAGGCCCACCGTCATCGCGTAAAAGCCGGCCAGCGCGAGCGCCGACACCGAGAACGCGAGCAGCCCGCTGAAGCGGGTCATCGCCGCCAGCAGTGCGCAATAGATCGCCAGCGCGACGATGCCGCCGGCCAGCGCCCCGCCGAGCAGGCTGCGCTTGATCGCATCCAGGTGAAGTTCGGACGCCGGCACGATCGCCGGCCTGAACATCACCGACGACGGCCCCTCGATCTCGACGAGAAAGTTGGTCTTGCCGGTAGGCTCGAGCCGCAGCGGCAGCATCGCGTAGCGAAGGCGCGGGTGGCCGTCCGAGGCCAGCGGGTACTCGCCCTCCGGGACCTTCGCCCAGACTCCATCGGCGCCCTGGCGATGCAGCGAGACGCGATTTGCAAAGGGATTTCCCAGCTGGAGCAGCAGTGGGCCCGGGCAGGACCCGGAGGTCAGCGACAGCCGCAGCCAGACGGACCCGTCGATGACCCCCAGATTGGACGAAGGCCCCGAGAGCGGCCTGAAGGACGCTCCGAGCGCCTCTTCGACGGTGCGCTTGCCGGCCGGAAGCTGCGCGACCTCCACCTGCCCCGCGTCCAGCGCCGTGTGCTCGCAGGATTGCATTCGGAGCGACTCCACCGACCAGGCAGGCAGGTGGAACCCGAGCAGCAACGCCACGAACACGCCACAAGTGCGGGCGGCTCGAATCCATGCAGCTGCGCTGAACGCGATCATCGGGACGGGCAAAGCAAGATGCCTTTGGCAGGTCGACCTCGCCAGTCTGCTTCAGCGTGTCAGGGCCTCCACAGCACGTCCTACCGACGGCGCCAACGGCCGGATCAGCGGAAGCCGCCGGAAGAGGCCTGCAACGCCGGTGCCGCCGGCCGCGATCAGCCTGCCCGCGCCGCCTCCGGCTGCACCGACGGCTGTGCGTCGCGGAAAGCGGGCAGCTGCATGCACGCGTCGAACACCCGCATGGTCGCCGGATAGCGGGACAAGTCCACCGAAAACCGCTTGGCATTGAAGACCTGGGGTACCAGACAGAGGTCGGCCATGGTGACCGACTCGCCGTGACAGAAGACGCCGTCCGGGCCGCCCGTCAGTTCGTCCTCGAGCGCCTGCAGCCCCTCGTCGCACCAGTGGCGGTACCACCCGTCGACCGCTTCCTGCGACTGGCCCAGCGTTCCCTTCAGGTACTTGAGCACTCTCAGGTTGTTCAGCGGGTGGATGTCGCAGGCGACCAGCAGCGACAGCGACCGCACCCGGGCGCGCCCCATCGGATCGGTCGGAAGCAGCTTCGGCCCGGGCCGGGTCTCGTCCAGGTACTCGATGATCGCCAGCGACTGGTTCAGCCGATGCTCGCCATCGACCAGCGTCGGCACCAGGCTCTGGGGATTGACCGCCCGGTAAGCCTCGCCCTTCTGCTCGCCGTCGGGCAGCCAGACCACCGCGGGCTCCCATGCCAGGCCCTTGTGGTTGAGCGCGATCCTGACGCGGAAAGCGGCCGAACTGCGGAAGTATGTATAGAGCTTGAACATGCGGGCTCCGGGCAAGGGAAAGATGGAGCGGCCAAGTGTAGCCGCAGGGGATCGTCGGCGATCCTTGTTGAGCGAATCAAGGATTGTTTCCATCCAATTCAATGAGTTATCAATTCTGTAGTAAAATAGTCAACTAATGCGGATGGCGCTCCAGCCGCCCGTCAGGTTTAGTTAGCACTCTCGACTCAGGAGTGCTAATCTTTGAAAAGACGCCGGATAATGCGGCGCAACAGAAAGGATGCGATTGATGTCCAACAGGAAGACGACTGCGCTTGTTCCCTCTGCCGCCAGCGGCGGTGCCCTGGCGTTGCCCGCCATCGGCAATCTCGACGCGTACATTTCGGCAGTCAATCGTCTGCCGATGCTCACCGCCGAGCACGAGTCGGACCTCGCGCGACGTTTCCGTGACGACAGCGACCTGGATGCCGCGCGCGAACTGGTGATGTCGCACCTGCGCCTCGTGGTGTCGATCTCGCGCCAGTATCTCGGCTACGGCCTCCCGCATGCGGACCTGATCCAGGAAGGCAACATCGGCCTGATGAAGGCGGTCAAGCGCTTCGACCCGGAGCGCGGTGTACGCCTGGTGTCCTTTGCGATGCACTGGATCAAGGCGGAGATCCACGAGTTCATCCTGAAGAACTGGCGACTGGTCAAGGTCGCGACCACGAAGGCGCAGCGCAAACTGTTCTTCAACCTGCGCTCGTTCAAGCCCGACGCTCACACGCTGTCGGCGGAAGACGTCGAGACGATCGCAGAGCGACTGAACGTGCGCGCCCGCGACGTGGTCGAGATGGAGACCAGGCTGGGCGGCCACGACATCGCGCTCGAACCGCAGGTCGACGACGGCGAGGAGAGCTACGCGCCGATCGCCTACCTGCGCGCGCCGGAATCGGAGCCGACCCAGGTTCTCGAACGTCGCCAGTACGACCTGATGCAGAGCGAAGGCATCGAGAGTGCACTGGCTGCACTCGACGCCCGCAGCCGGCGGATCATCGAGACGCGCTGGCTGCGCGACGCGAGCGATGGCGGAACGCTGACGCTGCACGACCTGGCCAGCGAATTCGGCGTGTCCGCCGAGCGGATCCGGCAGATCGAAGCCAAGGCGCTGCAGAAGATGAAAGGTTCTCTGGCGCAGTACGCCTAACAGTCAGTTGGCCGGCTCGGGACGGCGTCGGCGCATGTGCGCCACGGATTCCGGGTCGGCTGGCAGCCAGTGACGATTCTCTGGTTGCCGTACACGCTTCCTCCTCCTTTGCCGCCCACAACCCTCGGGCGGCTTTTTCTTTTCCGGCGACGGGCGCGCACCCGCGAGATCGCGGACGGGCGCGCACCGCCCTGGCTCAGGACTGCCAGAGGGCGGAATACGCGCCGGTAATACCGTCGAGCACCGCGTCGCACTCGCCAAGGGCCGGCCAGACCTCGAATCTCACGCCTGCGTGACGTTGCCGCGCCTGCGCAATCAGTTCCGGGACGTCGTTCTTCAGGTGTCCCCCGGGCGCCCAGAAGACGGGCGCGACGACGACTCGACGCGAGCCGGTGGCCACCGCGGCGTCGATCGCCTCGATCAGGGTCGGCGCCATCCGTTCGAGAAATGCGGGCTCGACCCGTGTCTGCGGCAGTGCGCGCCGGATCCGGTCCGCCAGCGCATCGACCGGACCGCGCCATTCGGGGTCGCGCGCGCCGTGGGCGAACAGAATGAGTGATGCCGGTGCGGTATCGCGCTCGCTGATGCTCATCGCGCGAGACTAGCACGGCGCCTCGGGCGCCGGTCCCGATCGTCTATGCTGGCGCCCCGATGAACCGCAGCCTTCACGTCCACCAGCCGTTCGCGCCGATCGCCGCGCTGCTCGTCAACGCCTTGATCTGGGGCTTGTCCTGGTACCCGTTTCGCCATCTCGACTCGCTGGGACTGCACAGTCTCTGGACGACCGTGTGGATCTATGCGTTCGCCGCGCTGCTGATCGGCGCCCGATATCCGTCAGCGATCGCCCGGGTGCTGGGTTCGCGCTGGCTGCTCCTGCTCGCCCTCGCCTCGGGCCTGACCAACGCCTTCTTCAACTGGGGCGTCACTGTCGGCGAGGTGGTTCGCGTGGTGCTGCTGTTCTACCTGATGCCGGTATGGGCGGTGCTGCTTGCTCGCTGGTTGCTCGACGAGCCCATCGGTGCCGGCGCCGTGCTTCGCGTGCTGCTCGCGGTCGCCGGCGCGTCGATCGTGCTCTGGCAACCTGGCGAAACGTTTCCGCTGCCCCGCTCGCTGCCCGACTGGCTCGGCCTGGCCGGCGGCGCGGCGTTCGCGCTGACCAACGTGCTGCTTCGACGGCAGGCCGCGGATCCCGCCCAGGCCCGTGCGATGGCGATGTTCGCCGGCGGAGTGCTCGTGCCCGGCACGCTGGCGAGCGTGCTGGCCCTCTCCCCCGCGACCGCAGCCCTCGTCGGCGGGCCGACCTTCAGCGCCGGAATCGCGATCGTCGCAACGCTGACCGCCGTGCTCTTCCTGGTCGCCAACCTGTCGCTGCAGTACGGCGCCGCTCGCCTGCCGACCAGCGTCACCGCGGTCGTGATGCTCAGTGAAGTGCCGTTCGCCGCCCTTTCCGCAGTAGTGATCGGCGGCGAGCAACTGTCGGCGCGAACGCTGGCCGGCGGAGCGATGATCGTCGCGGCGAGCGCGCTCGCCGCGTTCTCGAAACCGCCACGCACGCAGGACTGAGAGGGCCGGCGCGACATGCGCCGAGGCCCGCCGAGACCTCAGCCCTCGTCGATCAGTCGCCGCAGGTCCTGTGCGAGCTTCTCCGCGCCCTGGCCGTGCTTGACGAACAGCCTGACGCGCCCCTTGGTGTCGAACACGTAGCTTCCGGCCGAGTGGTCGACGGTATAGATGTCGGGCCGGCTGCCGGGGACCTTCTGATAGAAGATCTTGAATTCCTTGGCCACTTTCGCGGTGGCCTCGGCGTCGCCATACAGGCCCAGGAAGCGGGGGTCGAACGACGGCACGTACTGCGCCAGCAGCGCGGGCGTATCGCGCTCCGGGTCGACGGTGACAAACAGCACCTGGACCTTGTCGGCCTTGTCGCCGAGCAGCTTCATGACCTCGGCCATTTCCGCCAGCGTGGTCGGGCACACGTCCGGGCACTGCGTGTAGCCGAAGAACACGGTGACGACCTTGCCCTTGAAGTCGACCAGGCTCCTCGGCCTGCCGTCGTGGCCGGTCAGCTCGAAACCGCGGGCGAATTCCGCGCCGGTGATGTCGGTGTTGTTGAACGCCGGCTTGCCCGAATCGCAGCCCGGCAGCGAGGCGGCGAGCATCAGCATCACCACGCATGCGACGAGCAGCCGGGCGGGTGAAAGCCGGTTCTTCACGTTCATCACCGCCGCCGCGACCAGTCCCGCCGGGATCTCACACGCTCTCGTGGTCCGGGCGGGTGCCGGGCCCGCTGCAACGCTCACAGATAGTGGTCGATCAGCAGCGCGCCGAACAGCGCCGCCAGATAGAAGATCGAATAACCGAAGGTCTTCTTCGCGAGCGCGTCGGAATACTCACGCCACATCCTGTACGCATACCAGGTGAAAACGCCACCCAGCACGAGCGCGCAGCCGAGATAGAACCACCCGCTCATTCCGATCACCACCGGCAGGATGGTCGTGGCCACCAGCAGCAGCGTGTAGAGCAGGATGTTCAGACGGGTGAACTCCGACCCGTGGGTGACCGGCAGCATCGGCAGGCCGGACTTGCGGTAGTCCTCTACCCGGTACAGGGCGAGCGACCAGAAATGCGGCGGCGTCCACACGAAGATGATCAGGAAGAGCACCAGTGCCGGCGCGCTGACGTCGTTGGCGACCGCCGCCCAGCCCAGCAGCGGCGGCATCGCGCCAGAGGCGCCGCCGATCACGATGTTCTGCGGCGTGGCGGGCTTCAGGATCACCGTGTAGACCACCGCGTAGCCGACGAAGGTCGCCAGCGTCAGCCACATGGTGAGCGGATTGACGAAACCGTAGAGCAGCCAGCCGCCGGCTCCGCCGAGTGCGCCAGCGAAGAGCAGCGTCGGCGTCGGGCCGATGTCGCCGCGCGCCAGCGGGCGCGCACGCGTGCGCGCCATCTTGGCGTCGATGCTGCGCTCGACGAGGCAGTTGAACGCGAAGCCCGCCGCGGCGAGCAGCGAGATGCCCAGCGTGCCGAAGACCAGGATCGGCCACGGCACGGTTCCGTCGGAGGCCAGCAGCATGCCGATCAGCGCGCAGAACGCGGCGAGCATGACGATCCGCGGCTTGGTGAGCGCAATGTACTGCGAAACCAGGTAGCGCAGGTCGGTGGTCTGTGACTGTTGTAAGTGCATTGCTGGGGTTGCGTCGGCGAACGACGGGTCAGATCCGCAAAGTGGCACGAAAGGCGCGAAAGTTTAGCACCAACAGCAGCCCCAGGAGCACTGCAGCTACCCCGTTGTGCGCGACTGCGACCGGCAGCGGCAGGCTCAGCCAGACGTTGGCCAGCCCGAGCGTCCACTGCAAGGCGAGCGTCGCGAGTATCGCCGCGCCCAATCGCTGCTCGCCGGGCGTGCGCGCCACTCGCAGGCCCAGCCAGCCGATCCCGAGCAGCACGACCACCGCGCCGAGCCGGTGCGCCAGGTGAATCGCGGTCAACGCCTGCAGCGGCAGCAGTTCCCCGTCGCCGGTCCTGCCGAGTTCGCGCACGAAGTGGAAACCGTCGGCGAAGTTCACCGCTGGCCACCACGCGCCCTGGCAGGTGGGCAGGTCGGTGCAGGCCAGCGCGGCATAGTTGGTGCTCGTCCAGCCGCCCAGAAAGATCTGCAGCGCGACCAGCACAAGTCCGACCAGCGCCGGCTTGCGCAAGTCCGCCACCGGCTCGGCGTCGACGTATTCCCTCGGGGGCTGTTGCCTCAGCCAGAGCCACAACAGCAGCGCGAGCGTGAGCATCCCGCCCAGCAGATGTCCGGTCACGATCGCCGGCTTCAGCAGCAAGGTCACCGTCCATTTGCCGAAAAGACCCTGCAGCACGACCACGCCGACCAGCGAAATCGCCAGCAACGGCGACTGGCGCAGCAGCGCGCGCCGGCGCCAGGCGAGCACCGCGATCGCGATGATCAGCACGCCCACGCCGCTCGCGAAATAGCGATGGACCATCTCGTGCCAGGCCTTGCCCATCGACACCGGCCCATGCTCGCCCCCCTGTTCGGCGACCGCCTGAGCGATCTGATCGCTTGCGTGGATCGGCGTCAGCTTGCCGTAGCAGCCGGGCCAGTCCGGGCAACCCAGACCTGCGTCGGTCAGCCGCACCCAGGCCCCCAGCATGAGCAGCCCGAGCGTCAGCGCCGCGGTCACCGCCACCAGGCGTCTGAACGAGCGGGCCTGCACGGGTTCGCCGGGGACGGCTGCCGGGATGGCGGGTGGAGTGGCGAGGAGGGTGTCCATGGTCTTTGCCGCCGCGTCAGCCGATGCCCGAAGCTCGCAGCAGCTTGGCGATGTCCTTCTTCATCCTGTTTGGGTCGACGTTCTTCGGGAACCGCATCATCAGGTTCCCCAGCGGATCGACGACAAAGATGTGGTCGGAGGGCTGGCCGCCCGGCGCCGCCGGGAATGCGGCGAGCGCCTCGCGCGAATCGACGCGGGCGAACACCGTGCCCTCGTACTCGCGCAACAGCCGCGCGTCCGGCGTGCCGGCGTCGGACACCAGGAAAAGACGCTCGATGCGGTCGCGGTCCTTGCCGGTGGTGAGCCGCACCTGCCGGATCGCGTAGAGTTTCTCCTGGCAAGCCTTGCCGCAGTCCCCGGAGTCGACGGTCAGCAGCAGCCACTTGCCGCTGAACTGCGACAGCGTGACCGCACGCCCGTCGAGCCCCGTCGCCTGCAGGCCGGCGACCGTGCGCTGCGGATCGATCAGCGCCCCATAGTTGGTGCGGCCCTCGGGTTGGATCAGGTAGTAGGTGACGTAGGACGCGATCACCGGCGCCGCGCAGACCGCCAGGATCAGGAGCATCTTGATGCGGGCGCGCCGGATCGCCCGGGCTTCGTCGGTCGGTGCGGGGGCACCCGCCTTGTCACTCATCTGCACTGTGGTCACGACGCTTGAAGAAACTGAAGTAGATCCAAAGGCCGGCGGTCACTGCCGCGATCAGGAACCACTGGAACGCGTAGCCCAGATGCCGGTCGACGTCGATCCCGGCCTTGGGCCAGTCCCGAACGAGCCCGTCGGCGACCGCCGAATCCGCCGACTGCCTGATCAGCACCTGCTGCAGGCGGGCGCCGGACCACTGCTCGAAGCGCCGGTAGTCCAGGTTCTCCCAGATCCGGTCACCCGGCCCGGGCATCGGAGCCGTCTGCAGTTCCATCACTTGCGGGATCCGGGCCTGCGCGAGTCCCTCGACCTCGACAGGCCCTTCGGGTGTGGCGACCGGGGGCAACCGAAGCCGATCCTGCGCGTCCCGCGCCACCCAGCCGCGCATGACCAGTACCTGCAAGTCCGAGCCGTTGATTTTAACCGGAGTCACCACATAGAAGCCGGCGACACCCCGGTAGGTCCTGTTGTCGATGAAGACGGTCTGGTCCGCGACCCAACGCCCGCGCACTGCGACCCGTCGGCCGTCGACCGCAGCCGGGTCGATGGGCTCTGGCGCGATCGAGACGGGCACCGAGTGCGCGGCGGCGTCGACCTGAGCCTGCATCGCGCGCTTCTCGTCGGCGCGCCGAAGCTGCCACTGTCCGAGCGACATCGCTGCGGCGAAGACCGCGATCGCCAGCACCGTGGGCACCAGCCTTCCGCGTCGCAGCCCGCGACGCGGGTCGCGCGGTCCGCTAGTAGAATCCGGGGTCTTCAATCGCGGAATTCCTGGCCATGAAATGGGTCGTCGTCGTCGCCTTCGTGCTGATCATCGGCAGCCTGATGTCGGCGATGGTGTTCCTGGTCCGAGACCGGGGCCGCACCCGCAACGTCGCTCGGGCGCTGGCATTTCGCGTGGGTTTCTCGGTCGCGCTCTTCCTGCTGATCCTGCTCGCACAGTACTTCGGCTGGATCCACAGCACCGGGATCCCGGTTCGGGTCGGCGGGTAAGCGAAAAAGGCCGCACTCGCATGCGGCCTTCCCCGGGCTGAAGCAGTCTTCGGTTGGCGCAAGCGCCGCAAGCGCGGCCCGCGACGGCGGTCGACCCGTCGCCGCAGCGCCGCAGCGCGCTCAGAGCCAGTAGACGACGACGTACAGGCCGAGCCAGACCACGTCGACGAAGTGCCAGTACCAGGCCGCCGCCTCGAAGGCGAAATGGTGATCCGGAGAGAAGTGCCCCTTGATCAGCCGGAACAGCACCACCGACAGCATCAGCGCGCCGACGGTCACGTGGAATCCGTGGAAGCCGGTCAGCATGAAGAAGGTGGAGCCGTAGATGCCCGAGGACAGCTTCAGGTTCAGTTCCGAGTAGGCGTGCGCATACTCATAGGCCTGGAACCCGAGGAAGGTGAAGCCCAGCAGGACCGTGACCAGCAACCAGAAGGAGGTCGACGCGCGCTTGTTGTCCTTGAGCGCGTGGTGCGCGATCGTCAGCGTGACGCCCGAGGAGAGCAGCAGCGCGGTGTTGATCGTCGGGATCGGCCACGGGCCCATCGTCTGGAACTTGTCGACGATGCCGCCGGGCCCGGCGTTCGGCCAGACGGCGGTGAAGTCCGGCCAAAGGATCGCCTTGTTGTCGAGGTCGCCGAGCCAGGGCATGGTGATCGTGCGGGCGTAGAACAGCGCGCCGAAGAACGCCGCGAAGAACATGACCTCGGAGAAGATGAACCAGCTCATGCTCCAGCGGAACGACAGGTCGACCCGCTGGTTGTACTGGCCGCCCTCCGACTCGCGCGACACCTCGCCGAACCATCCGATCATCATGTAGACGAGGATCGCGAGGAAGATGCCGAACATCGGCATGCCCAACGGCGAACCGTTGACCCAGGAAGCCATCCCGAAGCCGAAGAAAGTCAGCGCGATCGAGCCGACCATTGGCCATTTCGACGGCGGCGGCACGTAGTAGTACGGTGCCCCTTGTGTGCTGGATGCGCCCATTGCTTTGATCCTCTCCGAACGTCCCTGTATTTTCCCGTCAACCAACGACTGCCCGCGCCACCAGCAGCAGCGTCACCACGAAGGCCGCGGCAAGCATGATCCCTACGATGATCACGTGCAGCGGATTCAGTCGTGACATGTCCTGCCGATGCGCCCGTCCACCCCGGACACCGAAGAACGATGAAGCCACCGCCTTCACTGTCTCGAGAAAACCGGCCT
>JAHEDO010000299.1 GCA_024641185.1 Burkholderiaceae bacterium
TGTCCCCGCGCGCCGCCTCGATGTCCCGGATCAGCTTGCGGATATCCCAGGCGCGCTTGGCGTTGATCGGCAGCAGCAGGCAGTACAGCGCCAGCGCGATCGGCTTCCACTCGACCAGGCCATAGGCGATGAAGAACACGTTGCCCACCAGTGCGACGATGCGCAACGGCATCATGCTCTTCATCAGGTAGCTGGCCAGCATCAGCACCGCGCCGGCGAGGAAGAAGAAAGTGCCGAGAGTGAACGTCATGTTTTCTCCTTCGGCGGTTGCGGTGGCTCTGGTGCGGGCGCCGGCTTGCCCCCGGCACCCTTGGTCACGCCACGGGCGGCATACGCCGCGGTGCCGCGGAAGATGTAGGAGAAGCTGTTGCCGTGGCTCATGCTGTCGAAGAGCGCCCGCGTCTCGCGCGCGAGTGTCTCGGTGGCACGGATGCCGCGCTCGATGTCCTCGTAGGGTGTGGTCGAGTTCCGGCCGTGGCCGGGAAACATCTCCGCGATGCGCAGGCTGAGCAGCTTGCGCAGCGACCCCTGGTAGTCGCTGTTGCTGCCCGACGAGAAGATGCCGCCGAGAATGCCGCCCGCGAAGATCGTGTCCGCGGTGAAGATCAGTTGCCGGTCGAGTTCGTAGAAGCAGACCGCGCCGGAGACGTGGCCGGGTGTGTGGATCGTGCGCAGCGCGCAGTCGCCCAGGTCGATGACCGTGTCGTCCGGGATCTGCAGGTCGATGTGGAAGGACTCCGGCGTGAGGTCGTAGACATTGCTGCCCATGACGAAGTCGTCGAGCATTTCGATCTTGTTGGCCGCGCGCGGATGGGCCGCGACGATGGTGCTGGCCGGAAAGTAGGGCGTCGAGCCGACGTGGTCCATGTGCTCGTGGGTGAGCAGCACCATGTCGATCTGCTCGGGCGCAAGGCCCAGCGTCTCGAGGTGCGTCTTCAGGTACGGGAAGTCGTAGGGCAGCCCCGCGTCGATCAGCACGTTGCGCTTGCTGCCGCGGATCAGGTAGACCTTGCAGCCGCCGCCGCCCGGCTCGCCCATCAGGTAGTAGACGTTCTCGCGCAGCTGCTTCCATTCGGAAGGCCGCGTCGACGCGTTGGCGGCGCCGCCGACGGTGGGGTGCTGCACCCAGTCGCGCTCGCCGTCGCGCAAGCGCTGCGACAGCATCTGCATCACCATGATCGCGAACGCCGGCTGCTGGCCGGTGAGGTAGACGAAGTGCGCGTGATCGATCTCGACCAGGTCGGTGCCGTCCTCCAGCGCGATCGCGTCGGCGGTGCGCGGCACGTCCTCGATCAGCGCGATCTCGCCGAACAGCTGGCCCGCGCCGATGCGGCGCAGCACGACCGATTCACCCTGCGCGTTCTTCTGGCGGAACTCGACGGAGCCGCTGCGCACCGCGTACATGTGGCGGCCGGGGTCACCCTCGCGGAAGATGATCTCGCCGGCGCCGAAGCGGCGCGTGAGCGTCTCCGGAAAGAACTCGTGTTCCATGTGCCTCCTTTCGCCCAAGGTTCATGGGCGCGGGTGTCGGGACGCTTTGCGCTCTGAACAGGCGCTGGCCCTCATGGGGCTGTGATGCGTCCATGCCGATCGGCCGACACGGCGTCAGTATAGGGGCATGACTGGGTGAAGGGAACCCGGCGTCGACTCGTCGGCTGCCGCGGTGAACCGCACCAGCGCATCGACCGCGACCACGCCCTCGCCGGCGCGGCGCACGATCAGCGGATTGATCTCCGCCTCGATCAGCTTGCCCGTGGGGTCGAGCGCGAGCTGCGAGAACGCCGCCACCGCATGCGCGAGCGCGTCGATGTCGCCCGTGGGCCGGCTGCGGAAGCCGCCGAATCGTCGCAGCAGACGCAACTCGCCGATCATCATGCGGGCCCGACGAACGTCGAGCGGCGCCGGCGCCACCGCCACGTCGTCGAGCAGTTCGGCCTCGACGCCGCCCGCGGCCAGCACCACGATCGGCCCGACCACCGGATCCAGACGAAACCCGAGCAGCACTTCGCCGACGCCATGCTCCTGCTGCTGAACGAGCCAGCCTCGCAGACGTGCCGACGGCCCCTCGCGCATCAGGCGCTCGCGCATCCGCGTCGCGCAGGCCTGCAGTTGCTCCGTGTCGAGCAGGCCGAGCGCGACCGCGCCGGCTTCACTCTTGTGCGCGAGATCGGAAGAGCAGGCCTTGAGCACCCACGGTGCGACGGGCGTGCCGATGGGCGCGTCGAGCGGATTCGGCGGCGCGTCGAACGCCTTCGATGAGGCGTCGAGCCTCTGCGGTGGCGCATCCAGCCCCTGCGCCGGTGCATCGAGCGGATTCAATCGCCACGGGGCGACCGGGATCCCCAGCGCCCGCAACAGCGGATAGCAGTGCGCTTCGTCGGGGGTCGGGCCGGCCTCCCGCAGCAAGGTATGCAGCGCGTCGCGCCAGGGTTCTGCGAACTTGTCCGTCCGCGGGCTCTCCTCGGTGGGTGCCGATGGCAGAGCGGTGTGCGCAGTTGCGTTTGCAGGCTCGCCGGCCGGCGCATCGAACGCGATCGCCGCAAGCGTCGCGGCCAGCGCGTCGGCGCAGGCCTCGGGTGTGCGGAACGCCGCGATGCCCGCTGCGCTCAGCATGCTCAGTGATTCTTGCGCGTCGGGCGCTAGAAACACCGCCAGCGGCGGCCCGCCGGCCTGCGTCCACCCGCGAGCCGCGTCGATGATCGGCTTGACCGCGAGCTCGGGCTTAGAGCGTGCCGACGACCCGACCACCGCGAGCACCGCATCGCAGCCCGGCCAGCGCGCGAGCGCCTCCAGTACCGCGCGATAGCGGTCCGACGTGGCGGTCAGCGTGAGGTCGATGATCGGCGCGTCGCGCAACTCGAGTTGTCCGGCGAGCAGCGCGCGCAGCGCGTCGTCGGGCCGCGCCGGCTCCACGCCGCGCAGGCCGAGCTGGTCGACGACCATCGCGGCGCCGCCGCCGGTGGTGGTGAGCACCGCGATCCGATGGCGAGCGGGCGATGGCGCGATCGCACTCGTCGACGCGGACCCCGATCCCGATCCTGACCCTGACCCAGTCGCCAACCCCGCCGTCGATGCCGATGCCGATGCCGATGCCAGCGCACGCGCCGGCGCCTTCGCGGTGGGCGGCGGCAAGGCGCGCCGCGCGCTGCGGAACAGCGGTCCGCCCTCGAGCAGCGCCTCCAGGTTCGTCACCCGGATCACGCCGCAGTGCGCGAGGAAGGCGCGCAGCGCGCGTCCCGATCCCGCGATCGCCCCGGTGTGCGACTGCGCGAGCGTCTCGCCGATCGCGGACTGGCCGAGCAGGTAGGCGACCACCGGCTTGCCCGCGGCCCGCGCGCGCGCCACCGCCCGTGCGAA
>JAHEDO010000300.1 GCA_024641185.1 Burkholderiaceae bacterium
GGGCACCGATTCCGAGACATCCGTCACAGCCCTCGCCGCCCGTCGGTTCCGCCGTGCCGTCCGTGGGCGATGGCCCGGGCGTTGCTCCCTGTCCCTGCGAGGGCGAGACAAACGAGCCCTTCGTTAAACTCACCGCATGGAGATACTGATGCAACGCACCAAGCAGATTCGCAGGCAGATCCAGAAGGGCTTCACGCTGATCGAACTGATGATCGTCGTGGCGATCATCGGCATTTTGGCGGCCGTCGCGCTGCCGGCATACCAGGACTACACGGTCCGCGCCCGCGTCTCCGAACTGGCCATCGCGGCCTCGGCGATGAAAGCGACGATCGGTGAAAACATCGCCAACGCGGGCGGAGCCATCGACGGCACGGCCTGCAACGGCGTGGTCGCCCTGGGCGTTGCCACGAAGAACCTGGCGAGCGGGGCTTGCGCGGCCGGCGTGGTCACGGTGGTCGGTACCGCGGCGGCGAAAGGTGTTTCCCTGGTCTACACGCCCGCGGTGAATGCCGACGGCACCGTCACCTGGGCGTGCGTGGGTTCCGAGAACAAGTACGTCCCCGCCGAGTGCCGCGTCTGATGCATCGGGAGGACATCGCCGGCGAGCCGATCTCGGTCTGATCGCCGGCGACGGAATCGAGGGCCGCCCGAGGGCGGCCCTTGTTTTCTGTCCGCGGCACGCGCGGGTGGGTGTATTCGGGAACGGGCGTCCGTCGCAAGACGTCGCCCGCCGGTCAGGCCCGAGCCGGGGGAGGCGGGGTGGCGAGGTAACATCGCCCGAAAACCACGAACGCCTCAACCAGCCAGCTCGCGAGAAATGATGACCGAACCGTACCGGAGCTACATGTGCCTGATCTGCGGATGGATCTACGAAGAGGAGAAGGGGGCGCCCGAAGAGGGGATCGCACCCGGGACGCGCTGGGCGGACATTCCGATGAACTGGACCTGTCCGGAGTGTGGCGCGCGCAAGGAAGATTTCGAAATGGTTGAAATTTGACGCGTAAGTCGTTCAGAATAAAGAAGTTATTCGAGTGCGCGACATGACCGGAACGGAGTTGCGATGAGCCAGTCAGACGAGTTGTCCGGATTGAAGGTGATGGTGATCGACGACAGCAACACGATCCGCCGCAGCGCCGAGATATTTCTCGGGCAGGCCGGCTGCCGGGTGCTGGTGGCCGAGGACGGGTTCGACGCGCTGGCCAAGATCGCCGACAACGATCCCGACCTCGTGTTCTGCGACATCCTGATGCCGCGGCTCGACGGCTACCAGACCTGCGCGCTGATCAAGAAGAGCCCCAGGTTCCACGACATCCCGGTGATCATGCTGTCCTCCAAGGACGGCCTGTTCGACCGCGCACGCGGACGGATGGTCGGCTCGGACCAGTACCTGACCAAGCCGTTCACCAAGGACAGTCTGATCAAGGCGGTCGTGCAGTTCGCACGGCGCGGCGCGGTGGCCTGAGATGCCGGCACTTGCGACCCCGGAAGCACGCGTGACGCGCAAGATCCTGGTCGTCGACGACTCGCCGACCGAGCGCTTCTTCCTTGCAGACCTGCTGGCCAGGAAGGGCTACACCGTCATCACCGCCGAGAACGGCGACGAGGCCGTGGCCAAGATCAAGGCCGAGCGGCCGAGCCTGGTGCTGATGGACGTCGTCATGCCCGGAGCGAGCGGTTATCAGGTGACGCGGGCGCTCGCCCGCGACCCCGAGACCCAGGCGATCCCGGTCGTGATCTGCACCAGCAAGTCCAACGAGACCGACCGCATCTGGGGATTGCGCCAGGGCGCGCGCGACTATCTGATCAAGCCGATCCGGCCCGAAGAGCTGTTGACCAAGATCGCGGGTCTCGTCGCGTGAACGGGGAGACTGCATTGGACGAGGTCCGGTCCGAGCGCAAGGATCACCTGCGCGACTTCCAGGACCGCCTGTCGGAGCGCCTGCGCAAGGCGAGCGCCGCGCCGCGCACCGCGCGCCTCGGCATGCAGATCGGCGCGCAGCGCTGGCTGGTCGATCTTTCCGAGGCCGGCGAGATCGTGCCGCTGCCCTCGATGATCACGCCGGTGCCGCTGACCCACGACTGGCTGGTCGGCCTGGCGAATCTGCGCGGAACGCTGTTCGCGGTCGCGGACCTGCAGCGCTTCGCGGGCGATTCGCCGACGCCGGCCTCGAAGGAGGCGCGGCTGCTTGCCCTGAGCGCCTCGTTGAACGTGAATTCGGCGCTGATCGTCACGCGCATGCTGGGGCTGCACGATCCGCAGGGCTGGACCGAGGACCCCGCGCGGCAGCACTGGGCGCCCTGGGCGGGGCGCTGCCTGATCGACGGCGAGGGTCGCGACTGGCACGAATTGAATCTTTCGATCCTGGCGGCGGACGAGCGCTTCCTGTCGGCGAGCCGCTAGTGGCCTGCGACAGCCGTCTCGGGCCGCCAGGGGTCTCGTCGACCAGATTCGGGGAACGATCACGATGAAGCTCGCAAGCTTCCTTTTCAACGGCCCGGGCGGACGCGAGCATGCCGATCCGGACACCGTGATCGCGGACGACCTGCCCTCCACGCGCACCATCGACGCGCTCGCGCCCGACACCGTGGCCGACCCGACGCTGATGGCCGCGCGCCCGGCGTCCGTGGGCGTGCGCAGGGAGCCGCCGAAGGCGGTGCCCAGGGTGCCCGAGAGCGCGGGAGGCCAGACCTTCGCGACCCGGTTGCCCTGGATCGGCGGGATGCCGTTCCGCAAGCAGCTGCAGGTGCTGCTGCCGACGCTCATCGTGTCTCTGATCATCGCGTTCATGTTCCTGTGGCTCGACTCGCGACAGGCGAACAGCGACGCGCAGCTCAACCAGATCGTCGGCGAGGCGCTGACGCACTCGCAGCGCCTGGCCAAGGCCGCGCCCGGCGCGATGGGCGGCAGCGCCGACGCGTTCGCCCAGTTGCGTGACAGTCGCGAGGCGATGACCCGCGCGGTCGCGATGCTCCAGGGGGGGCGTCACCCGGTCAGCGGTCGATCGGCGGCGGCGCCCGCGGAGGCTGCGGCCGAGGTGGGCAAGCTCGCGCAGACCTGGCGCGCCTCCGATGCGGCTGCCGGCAAGATGATCGAGCACGAGCCCCTGTTGCAGTCGCTGGGGGCGATGCGCAAGGCCGTCAACGACTCGAACAAGTCGCTGCTCGAGTCCGCGCAGACGGTCGCGGCGCAGAAGCTGCAGTCCAACGCGAGCGCGCGTGAAGTGTCCGTCGCGGGCGATCTCGTGATGCTCACGCAGAAGATCGCCAAGGACGTCAATCAGCTGCTGCTGGGCGAGTCGGTCAACGTGCAGGCCGCCGCGACGCTGGGTTCGGACGCGATCTTCTTCAGGGAGATC
>JAHEDO010000301.1 GCA_024641185.1 Burkholderiaceae bacterium
CGTCGCACCAGCGCCTCGCCAGCGCCTGGTCGCCGTCAGTCACGACGACGGCGGAGACACCCGCGTCGTGGATGTCCGCGTGCGGGAAGCCGACGAACAGGCTCGCGGCCAGGGCCCCCTCGTATTCCATCGCGCGCGCGCGGTCCTGGATCTCTCGGTTGGGCGAGTCCAGGCTCGACTGGCGCATCACGTGCGGCAGCATCGGCCGCTGACCCCAGGCGATCACGGGCCTCGACTTTCCCGCGAGCATCGCGAAGATCGGTCGGCCAGCGCGCAGTCCGGTCTCGTGGACGTCGACGTGCGGATAGGTCTGGTAACCCGCGATCGTCGTCGCGTGCCGGGTCATCGCCGGGTAAAGGTTGGTGTGCATGTCGAGCGCGACGCCGATCGGCACCTCGGGCGCGATCCGGCGAAGCCGCGTCAGCAGCTCGCCTTCGCCGTCTTCGAGACTTTGCGTGACCATCGCGCCGTGCAGGTCGAGCAGCACCGCGTCGCAACCGCGCGTCACCGCGTCGCAGATGCGCCCGGCGATGTACTCGAAGGCCTCGTCCTCGACCGGGCCGCTGGGCCACGCGTCGGCGGCGATCGGCGTGTCGATCTCCGCACCGGCCTCCTCGGCGAGTTCGATGAAGGCACCGATCGCCGAGCCCGTTCCCCTGAAGGCTTCGTAGGCGGCACGTCCCTCGAACGGCAGCGGCTGGCCGCGCGCGAAGCGCCCGATCGGCGTGGGCACCGGCGAAAAGGTGTTGGTCTCGTGCTTCATCTGGGCGATCACGAGCTTCATCGGCAGCGCTCCTGTTGATTGCGGTGGTTGATCCGGCGACCGGTCGCGCAGGGCGGCGCGATCGCCTGTTCGGCGAACGCAGCATGTTACGACGGCTGCGCGCGGGCGCAAGGCGCGGCGGCGAACACGGAATATGGACCATTCCGCGCCGCGCCGCCGCGCATTGCCCGGTCGGGCGGGTTGACCGGGTCTCGCAAAGTCGTCCAACATGTCGCACCAATGCCCGCGCAGTGATCGACGGGCTGCAGCAGCCACCAAGGAGGACGACATCATGAAATGCACAGGCTTCGTTGCCGCCTGCGTCACCGCGGTGCTCGCGGTGGCTTCATCCGCTGCGGGTGCGCAGGGCTTTCCGAACAGGACACTGAAGATCGTCGTTCCCTACCCCGCCGGCGGGATCGTCGATCTGATGGCCCGTTCGGTGACCGAGGGCCTGTCGGCCAGACTCGGTCAGGCGATCATCGTCGAAAACAAGCCGGGCGCGAGTTCGAGCATCGGCACCGAAACGGTCGCGAATGCGGAGCCCGACGGCCACACGATCCTGCTGACGACGCTGGCGTTCGCGGTCACGCCGAACCTGATGAAGGTGCCCTGGAGCGTGGTCGACGACTTCGAAGGCGTCGCGCACATGGGGGTGGTGGCGAACATCGTCGCGGTGACGCCGTCGCTGGGCCCCAAGGACCTGCAGTCGTTCGTCGCATTGGCGAAGTCCAAGCCCGGCATCAACTACATGAACCCGGGCAACGGTTCGTCGCCCCACGTGAGCGCCGAACTGCTGCAGCAGGTCAACGACATCAAGCTCACGTCGGTGAACTACAAGGGTGTTCCGCCGTCGATTCCGGATTTCCTGAACGGCACGGTGCCGTTCGGCTTCTTCCCGTTCGCGACCATCGCCTCGCACATCCTCACCGGCAAGGCGCGGGCGATCGCGATCGCGTCGCCGGTGCGCCACAAGCAGTTCCCGGATGTCCCGACAATGACCGAGCAGGGTTTCAAGTCCTCGCAGGTCAACTCCTGGTACGCGTTCGCGGTGCCCAAGAAGACTCCTCGCGACGTGATCGACCGTCTCAACAAGGAGTTCAACGCGGTGCTCGCCGATCCCGCGGTGGAGGCGAAGGTCGAGAAGCTGGGAGGCTCGATCGTCGCCGGATGGACGCCCGAGCAGACGACCAAGATGTTCGCGGACGAATCCGTCCGCTGGGCGCAGGTCATCAAGAAGGCCGGCATCCAGGCGCAATGAGTGGGGGATCCGCGCCGATTGGGGACGGACAACTTGCGCGGACCGCCTTCGGCGAAGGCGCCGCCGGAAAAATGCCCTAAACTGGACCCGAGGGCATGCTGCGACGGCGTGCCCGGCGGTCTGGTGAAGAGCAACGGCGGCGCGCGTTCATGTCCGACTCAGAAGATTGGTCGTTTCCCGAGGAATTGCAGCCGAGTCCGGCGGAGTTGCGCTTCGACCTCGACAGCGTCCTCGACGCGATGGTGGCGCTGCGCGCCGAGGTGCCGGAAGATGCGTTCACCGCGTCGATCCTTGGCACCGAGCGCGGCGGCAACGGCGTCGTTATCCAGGACGGACTCGTCCTCACGATCGGTTACCTGATCACGGAAGCGCAGACGATCTGGCTGACGACCAATCGCGGCGTGGTGGTTCCGGGCTACCCGGTGGCCTACGACCAGGCGACCGGCTTCGGTCTGGTTCGGGCGCTGGCGCCGCTCGGCGCTCCCGCGCTGGCGCGGGGCAGCGCGTCGTCGTGCGCTCGAGACGACCGCGTCTATGTCGTCGCCCACGGCGGACGCCGTCACGCGTTGAAGGCGAGGCTCGTCGACAAGCGCGAGTTCGCCGGGTACTGGGAGTACCTTCTCGACGAAGCCTTGTTCACCGCGCCGGCACATCCCGAGTGGAGCGGGGCGGCGCTGGTCAGCGAAGACGGCCTGCTGGTGGGGATCGGGTCCCTGCTGGTGCAGGAAGCGGTCGACGGACGCACTGTCCAGGGCAACATGCTGGTGCCGATCGACCTGCTCGAGCCCATCCTCGAGAACATGCTCGCCACCGGAGCGTCGGGCCTGCCGCCGCGGCCCTGGCTCGGCTTATACGCCGGCGAGTCGGAAGAACAGGTGATCGTGGGCGGCATCGCGGATTCCGGTCCCGCCGCCAAGGGCGGGATCCGCCAGGGGGACCTGGTCCTCGAAGTCGCGGGCACGCGCGTGAACTCGCTCGCGGCCTTTCTGCGCGCCGTCTGGCGCTGCGGACCGGCAGGAACGCGGATTCCGCTGAAGGTCGCGCGCGAGGGCGACGTGCTGCGCTTCGAACTCGCGTCGGTCGACCGCAGCGAACTGCTCAAGCGGCCGAGGCTGCACTGACACGGGCAGGCGCTAAACCTGCTTCATCGACGAATGAAGCCGTCGCCGGCGTTCTTCGACGATCCGCGGTACCCCCGTGCGACGGTGGTCCGCGTCGGGAACGCCGGGGCGCGGACTCGCCGCCGCCGCGGCGCTCGGTTAGCCCTTCGACGCCTCGCCCTGATCCCCGGCCGGCCGGCGCGCCGGCGCCTCGAACCACTTGTCCTTCGGC
>JAHEDO010000302.1 GCA_024641185.1 Burkholderiaceae bacterium
ACCGTCGCGGTGTTCGGGTACATGATGTGCGCGCCGAGCCCGTGGCACAGGATCTCCGAGCGGATGTGCTCCTTGGAGAACGGCAGCCGGGCGCGACCGTAGCCGGTGCCGACCACGTAGGTCTCCTCGAGGTCGGTGTCCAGCACCCGGCGGATCGGCGCGACGAGCGCGCCGCGCTGGGCCGCCGCCTGCGGCAGGCGGGCGAAGGTTCGCTCGAGTGCCAGCTCGAGCTGGCCGTGCATCGATTCGCCGTAGACGCGGTTCTCGACTTCGATGATCGAGCGGTCGAACACGTTGAGGAGCATGTCGTAGCGCAGTCCGGCATCCTTGGCGACCTTTTCGCCGATCGCCAGATACCGGCTTCCCGCGATGTCGCGGAAGAAATCGGACTTTCTGGTCGCGCCGAGCGCGAACATCGACGGAGCCTCTTCGCGCAGCGTGCCGAACACCTGGGACAGCGCGTCGCGCACCGCGTTGGCGTCCCCGCCGAAGTGCGCCATCTCGACGTTTCGCTGGCAGACCGCCTCGAGATCGGCGAGCTGTTCGAGAAACTGCTCGAGTCTGAAGTCGCGCTCGTACTGGCCGATGAACTCGTCCAGTCCGCCGTTCAGTGCGCCTGACTCGCCGATCGCACCGCGAAACAGATTGAAGCGCGCGCTCGCCAGCGCTTCCTGCTTGGCGATCGCCGCTGCGGTGTCGTAGTTCGAGCGCGAGTTGGTGATGCCGCGCCCGAGAATCCTGAGCGACTCGTCCAATACCACCGCCTTGGTGGTCGTCGAGCCGAGGTCGATGCCGATGAAGCAGCGCATGTCCTTCCTCCGTCGATGCGTTGGCCGTCGCCGATTCGCGGCCGGCTCAGTGCGTGCTGCCCGAACGCTTCTGGTGGATCATCTGGAAGTAGCTTTCCAGCCGGTTCTTCACGTTGGCCGCCGAGAAATAGCGCGGATCGACCAGGTCGGTTTCAATGAACGCGGCCGGCTTGCCGGTGCGTTTCTCGACTTCGCGCAGCACCAGCAGCTGGCCCGCCGAAAAGCTGTTGCAGCTCTTGATCGAGTTGATCAGCAGCCCGTCGGCCTGGTACTCGTCGAGGTACCTGCAGATCATGTCGACGCGACTGGGCAGGTTCAGGTTCGTGTAGCAGCCCAGGCAGTACTCCGCGAGCGACTCCAGCGGCCGGTCGGGGTCGTGGCGAAAACCGAAGTCGTACACGCCGCCGACCTTGGAGTAGGTGCTGGCGACGACGACCGCGCCGTCGTCGTAGAACATCTTCCAGAACTCCCGGAAACTGGTCCAGTTCGGCGGCCCTTCGACGACCAGCCGGTACTTTTCCTCCCCCATCTCGCCGTCGGGCGTCATCGGCCCCTTGCCCAGCCGGATCCGCTCCTCGATCTCGCTTCGCAGCGTCGCGTAGTACTGGGTCGCTTCGGGGGTGCCGCGAAACGCGGTGAAGATCGGTCCGATGTAGTAGACCGCGCCGAAGTAGCCGTCGATCGGGCTCGGGCGGTGCTTGGCCGACTGAAGGGTCCAGACGAGGTCTTCCTCGGCCTTCGCCGACTCGCGCATGTACTGGCGCAGCCTGTCGATGTCGAACTTCACGCCCGAGATGCGCTCGAGCGTGGGGATCACGGTGTCCTTCAGTTGCTTGACCACGTAATCGCGCATGTTCGGGTTGATCCTGCCCTCACCCTGGTAGGGGACGTGGAGCATCACCGTTTCGCAGCCGTAGCGCTGGCGGATCAGCTCGAACCACTTCATGAAGGTGAAGCAGCCGGTGTAGGAGAGCAGCAGCAGGTCGGGGCGCGGCAGCGCTTCGCCGGTCGGGCCGATCTCGCCGCCCATCATCATGCCGAGGTCGGCCTTTACGTAGGTGCACACGTCCTCGGACTGGCCGTCGCGCTCCGCGTCCATGATCATTTTCCCGGACTTCTTGCGCATGCCGTTCTGCAGCGCATTGGTCTCGGGCAGGCTGCGCGCGAAGTCGAAGCACATCAGCAGCTCGTTGAGGTTTCCGGGCACGAAGGTCGCCGAGACCTTGCGGTTCATCGCGTGCGCGGTCGCGAGCTCGTGGTAGTTCCGGTTGATCAGCTCCTTCTGCAGCCACATCGCGTCCTCTTTCTGGACGGCGGCGGGCTTCTTCGTGCTGGTCGGCGGGGTGATGATCGTGTTCATGCTGCGCTCCAGAGCTTGATCGAATCGGCGAAGGTGCCGGCCTGTTCGCGGATCGGCGCCATCTGCCCCGAGTTTTCCGCGTACTTGAACGCGGTGTACGGCACGTTGTGCGCCGCGAGGACTTCCTGCAGCATCGGCCGTTCGAGCAGCGCCGGGTCGCAGAACGACGGGGCCGCGAAGATGACGCCCTCGGCGCCCTTGTCGGCGACCTGCTTGAGCAGGAACTGCCCCTTGTCCTCCTTGCGCGTCTCGTACTTCGCCGAGGTCGACGCCGAGTGGTGCAGGAAGGTCTTCGACAGGTTTTCCAGCGGGTCGCCGTCCGAGGGCACGTCGCGCAGCAGCCAGCGGCTCACCAGCATGAAGTCGTCCTCGACGACATAGCAGCCGGCCATCTCGATCGACTTGATCAGGCCCAGCGGCGGCTGCTCGCAGAAGGTCCCGTTGAGGACGACGCGCGCGTTGTCCCGCTTCGGACGCTGTTCGGTCTGCGCCGCTGCGAGGTAGTCGCGAACCAGCGCGGTGTGCTCCTCGACCGGCAGCACCATGCCTGCGCGCTGCAGCAGGTAGACCTCGGAGGTCGGCGCCTGCCAGGGCTCGCGCGCGCGATACGCGTAGAGCTGCTCGAGCACGCGGCGATTCTCGTTGTAGACCTCGATCGAGCGATTGATCGCCTCGTCGGTGATCTCGCGGCCGCCGAGCCTGGCGAGGTCTTCGCGAATGGCCTGCATCTCCTGGGTGTAGAAGCGCCCGCCGATCTCGTCCTCGTAGTTCTGCGGGACGTCGACGTAGCGGACGTACTTGTCCTTGAACAGCATCTGCCACATGCCGGAGAGGTTGCGGATCACGTCGCAGATCGACGGAAACAGCATGCCGTCCAGGCAGTCCAGCCGCCCGGTCAGGCCGAGCTCGATCGTCGAGCGCGGGATCCGGCAGATGTAGCTCTGGTAGTAGGCGTCGCCCTGGATCACCTCGAGCTGGTCGCCCCCGCCGAGGATGCCCACCGGCAGCATTCCGGCGGCGTGGATGATCTCGCGCGGCACGTAGACCGGCATGTAGCCGATCGCCCTGCGGCCGGGCTGCGCGGCCTTCCAGGCCTTGACGGTCTCGAAGTCCAGGTCGTCGCAGAGCGCCTGGCAGCGCTCGACGATTTCTTGCACCGTGTTCATTGCGTCCGGCTCCTTGCGTTC